>DAHWEW010000069.1:0-8462 GCA_027326225.1 Legionellaceae bacterium | reverse complement strand
TTTTCTTGTGTGATAGTTGGTGTCAGCATTCTTAATGAATAACTATTCTGGATTTAAGTCATTCCGGTAACGGTAACGTTCATGTTTTCGTTTACGGACGAGTCAATTTATGTTCATGCTTAGGCTCTGTATATACCACAGAATAACCAAAGATTTTTGGGTTTACACAGGGCGATCCGAGGCGTTACCTTTTTTCTTGGCCGAGCTTGATTTTGCGGCTTTAGGAGATGCTGATTTCTTACCTTTTTGTGCTTGCTTAGCTTTCGGAGTTTTTTTCGTTGATTTTTTAACAGTGCTTGTTTCGCTTGGAGGAGTCTGTTGTTGGTTTTGACGGAACGATTTCATTTTTGGTTCGGTACCATCAAGTAAACGAGAGATATTTTCTCGGTGCTTGTAAAGTATCAAGATGGTGCATAGCAATATAGGAATAAAACCACTTGCATTCCCAAGGGAAAATAAAGAATAAAAAGGGGCGAGAATCATGGTGACAATGGATGCTAATGAAGAGTAACGGGTGAAGTTTGCAATAATTAACCAAGTTGCAATGACCAACATTCCGAGAAAAAAATGATAAGCCAAAAAGGCACCCAATGCTGTAGCGACGCCTTTTCCCCCTTTGAACCCAAAGTAGAGCGGATATACATGGCCTAAAACCACAGCAAGGCAAGTAAATCCAACTGTTATGGCTCCTGCTCCAAGCGCTTTCGCTAGTAAGACAGGCAAAACTCCTTTGATCATATCAGCAAGTAAAACCATCGCTGCATATTTTTTTCCAGCAATTCTCAAAACATTGGTGGCCCCAGGGTTTCTGGAGCCTTCTTTGCAAGGATCTGGTAAATCAAATAAACGACAAACAATAATGGCTGAACAGACTGAACCACAGAGGTAAGCAATCACCATGTATAAAATGAATAATAAAGCTACAATCATATGGCCTCCTGGAGCAGTGCCTACCCATCACAGCCAGTTCAATCAAAAAGGCTGAATCCAACAGGGAAACGCAATGAAATCCATTTCGATGCGTTATTTCTTATCCAAAAGTCAAACCACAAACGATGGCATTAGCATAGTTGTTGTTGGCCTGGAATTTGCTTGTTACTTGATCTGTTAAAGTATTGAAGTTTGCATCACCTAAGTAAAAGAAGCGGTAACCGCATTCAAGAGGGACTTGACCAATGGCATTGTTAAATCTAATCCCAACGCCTGCCATAGCTGTAAATGTCACAGTTGTGGTACCGGCAAAGATGTGATCAGGTATCGTGGATGGTTCTATCTGGGCTTCGTTGAATTTACTGGTCATAATATTTGGACCTATCCCAACATCCAAAGTGAGATTAGCTCTTTCAGTGTAACTGTTTTTGATATTTGCCTTAGCGCCAAAATAAATAGGCCAATTCGTTAAAGAATAGCCATAGGAAAGATTTTCGAACAGATTTTCTTGAGTCACGACACCGCCTATTGAAGCAGGCGCTAAATAAAATGCATTGACCCCATATGATAGGCTTGCGTAGTTAAACTGATGCCCATCAACATAAACCCCAACTCCAAAAAGGCCATTTGAGTTTGAGTTACCTTTATTAGTAGGAGTAAATTGATCGCCAATGGCTCCGTTGATGTTGATATGTTGACTAGAGCCATCTGATGCTCCAAACCAACCCAGTTGAATGGCCAGTTTTGGATTTAGTGTTTGAAATTTTGCAAAAGGAGAGCCGAGACCAAGACCCCAAATTGTATTTTGCTGCGGTGATGAGTTTTCTAGCGCAGGTTGAGCAGTTGAGCTAGATGCAGCACAGGTTAGATGAGAGAGGGTACCAAGTGAAAGCACAGCAATGGCTTGGAGGCATATTCCTTTATCTAAACGCATTGTATTTCCTTACGTGTTCATGGAAAAAAAATCATATCATTAAAATTTATGAGTGTAAAATCAACTTAAGGTAAAGAACAAGGCTGTTCGTGATGGCAGAGGAAGATACCTCTGGGTTTTTATGTCATTTCGATGGACTTGATGCTCGAGGGATTGATAGAAAAAAACGATATACCTTAACTTGTTGTTACAAAGGACTTACGAAAATGCCTACTACTATTAGGGCGTATTGACCATTCACCTTATGGGCTTTTCGTACATTCTGATTCATTCGCAAATTGTATACTTTTCGAAAAACACCACCAATATTTATCGTCAGTACATGGGAGTAAAGGGGTAATGAGGGGCTTGATACCAAATTTTTTTTCAATGAAGTAAAAAGCAGGGAGTATCACTTCATTTTCAAATAGGGCTTCATCACTATTAGTCACATAACTTTCAAAAAGTATGGCATGACAAAGAAAGAAGGCAAAAAACTTTTTATAATATTCACGTGGCTGGTTTCCGTTTATATCTATCCATGTGGATAGGTCAAAACATTCTAAATCAGCTGGTGACGATTGTTTAAGCAAATTGTGGTGAAATGAAACCAAATGCTCGCCGCTTTTTGTGCGTATCTCAGAAAATTTTTTATTGTCATTTTCCTGTATGTTTGCAATTATTTTGTACTGAAATACAGCTTCTTGATGTTTGTTCCTTTTTTCAAAAATGGGCATTTTAATCAGGCCTATTTTATCTTGATTTCTTGTGGAAAATTTATCATTCGTATATTCAATAGCAAGAGGAACTAGAGATGTTTTTTCTGTGAGAGAGATGAATCTTTCAAATTCGTGATCAGGTGTAACAATATTACGAAAAAGCACTGCTTTGGGTTGAGTCTTAAAGCACTTCGGTATGTCACCTATGAAAGATGATATTTCCTTTCTAAGCCGACCATCGGTCCATCGCTTTTGTATCTCAATACAAGCGATGTCGAGTTCGGTGTATAAATGTTTTACATTATCCATGCTGTAAACCAATGCTTAAAAAAAATTCGAAAGTACATGCATCACTTCAATAATGATCGAGGTTCTCATGATCCAGTAACCATTACTTAAAACAACACTAGCAAAAAAAATAACCCAATCTCGATGAGTCATTGGCCCAAAATTGCCATGTCTTAAATAGGCCGTTACGATAAATGGATCTTCTAAAATTGAAAGTAGAATAAATGCAATGACATCGCCATAAATTCTGTGGTTCGCAATCTTAAGAACAAGCAAAATCATTCGAATCGGAATAAAAAATGTAATAAATAATAGCTTGCCTAAATAAGAATCCATCCGCCACTCGGCTAGTTTTTCTGTATAATGAAGCGCTAAAACTTTAATAGAATCGACTGCGTTAACACCAATCCAATCAATTTTACATCGGTTGTACCAAAGCATGAGAAAAAAACAAATAACAAATGACCCCACGGTCATGATGCCTCCACCGATGAGAGGACCATATAAACTAATGACGACAATATATAAGGGATTATCATAAATCCAACGTATCAAATTGTATAATAACTGCCCTGTCCCAATGGTTTTTATCTGCTCTTTTTTTTCAATCATTAAGTCAGCGATTCTATTCACTATGAAACTCTAAAGTTTTTAAATTGCCATGGACTTGTGAAATCGATATCTGCTGGAAAAAGATGGCAATGATTCATAAGAGGATTCCAATGATTGTATTCACCTACGAGCCCGCCCCAATAAGGTTCGGCAATTTCAAGAACTTCAGCGAAATCCATGTCTTCAGCCTCAACGATACCTCGATTAGGATGATGAATGGCCCAAATCATGCCGGAGATAACGCCACCTGCAACTTGAAGTGAAGTGGCGGAATTAAAGGGAGCAATTTGTCGAGCTTGATGAATATCGAGTCGAGAGCCATACCAGTAAACTTCATTGTGTCCTCTCATGAGGAGCACGCCTAATTCATCAGTACCTGAGACAATATCTTCAGTAATGGCTCTGCTTCTTTCTTGTGGCAACCAATTATTTTCTTGTAGTTCATGAATAGAGAGTATCGCATCATCACAAGGATGATATACATAATAAACGGTAGGCCTATATTGAGGATGATGTCCTGTACCTATACTAAGATAATTTGCAATCGAAATAGATTCATTATGAGTGATGAGAAAACCAATTTGAGGGCCTGCTATAGGTAGCCAGGTCCGTATTTTTACAGCTAGACCAGGTTTCTCTATAAAGATAGCTGTTTGACTTCCAAAATGATGTTGCCCTGCATCGTGAGGAAAATACATTTCATGACTTCCCCAGCCTAGTTCTGCAGGTTGTAATCCTTCTCCTATCAAGCCATCTATTGACCAGGTATTTACAAACTCATTGGGCATCTTACGTAAGTGTGCAATCTGAGTGTCTCGTTCAGCGATGTGGATCACTTTGATATCAAGAGACTGGGACAGAAGGGCCCATTCTTCTTGTGTTTTGGGTATATTACAGAGTTTTCCATCATCAGAGGCTATATTTAGCAGTGCTTTTTTTATCAAATGAGAAACAATTCCAGGATTTGCGCCATGGGCAAGGACAGCCGTTGGGCCAGAAGGTGTCCATTTCTCTCGTAATGCAAGCACCTTTTCTCGAAGTGTATACAAAGTACGCTGTGAAACAGATAGCTCTATATTTGTACTCTCTCCCAACCACGAATCAATACAAGTATCAAGATAGAGCACAGCATTTTGGCAACAGAAATCAATAATGTCATAACTCTCTATATCAGAAGCAAGATTAAGTAAAAAATCTCCAGGATGAATGACCGAGTTTAAGATTTCAATGCAATTCTCAGGATTTAAAGGGCGAATCAGAAAAGTAACACCATAATAGTCAGCAATTTCTTTCCCTCTATCATCTGCCGTAATAACGACTAATTGCTCTGGTTTAATATCAATATGACGAAAGATAAGCGGCAGAACCCCGGTGCCTATAAAACCGCATCCAAGCATGATAATTTGATTTGAAAATTCTATTTTAGATACACTATGCATAAATATAGGTCGATCTATGTGTGAAACGCTGTACTAGGCACGAAATTGATTTTTATTAAGTTTGTTATCATTTCTAATGACGCATCACGAAACGAACGTCTCTAAGCAGGTCTTGAAAGACTAATGTTTTTCAAATAAATTATCAATGTGGTAAGTTATAAATTTATAATGAGACAAGATGTTTGACTCTTCTTCTTTCTTATCTAAAGAACCCAATCAAAACGTCTTTATCGGGGAATCTCGGTTTGGAAAAGGGCTTTTTGCCCAGAAAGCTTTTCTTAAAGATGAGTTCATTATTTTATTTGAAGGAACAGTTCTTTCTTTACAAAAAGTAATGAAAACTGATATCCCATTTAATACTCTTCAGATAGCGAAGGGATTATACATTGATTTACAAGCGCCTGGCGTGTATGCCAATCACTCCTGTCAACCTAATGCGGGATTAAAGAATTTAGCGCTCACTGCTATCAAACCAATTGGGCAAGGAGAGGAAATCTATTATGATTATTCAACTACCATCGATGATAAAGAAGAAATGAATTGTGCCTGTGGTGGTCCCTCATGTCGTCTTATTATCGGAGATTTTAAAGATCTCCCTAAAAAAACTCGAGTTTGTTACTTAAATTTAGGGATAGTTTTACCATTTATTGCGCATCAATTTCATTCAAATGGAAATAAAAAACATTGGAATTCAAAAAATTCTATCAGCTCACTTTAAGGTAAAAACAAAGCTTGTAAATCATTGGTATATCGTCTGCCAAAAGAAGTAATTTGCCAATCCGTTTTCGTTGTTTTGATGAAACCTTTTGCTTCTGCTTGCTGAAGTTTTGGAAGTAAAAAGCCAAACTCCAATCCAGTACGTAGCGTGAAAAGGCTATTGGATATTGGTTGCTCTAAACGGGTTGTATTGAGCATGAACTCAAAAACTAAGTCGGCATCACACACTTCCTCAATGCTTGCAAGAAAAGGCTTATTTTTATCTAAATAATCATGAGGTTGTCTGTGTTTGCGTGTACGTATGATTTTCATGTTTTGCAGATGGGTTAATTTGCCATGTGCGCCAGCACCGATTCCAAAATAATCACCAAATAACCAATAATTGAGATTATGACGCGCTTTTTTATGTTCTTTGCTGAAGGCTGAAATCTCATACCGAGTTAAACCATGCAAATCTAACAATGATAAACCTTCCTCTTCCAAAAGATAGGTGACATCGTCAGTTGGAAGTGTGGGTTTTTTTTTGTAAAAAAGGGTATTGGGTTCAATGGTTAATTGGTACCAAGAAAGATGTTCTGGTTGATACGACATGGCTGACTTTAGATCATGAAGACCTTCTTTAACGGTTTGACCAGGTAATCCATACATTAAATCAATATTTATATTATCAAAGTTTGCTAAGCGCGCTGTTTCTATTGCTCGATGGGCTTCTTTATCATCATGAATACGCCCTAATGCTTTTAAATGAGTTTTATGAAAGCTTTGGATCCCAAGGGACAAGCGATTAATACCCAAAGCACGATAATCAGAAAATCGTTGGCTCTCAACAGTTCCTGGATTGGCTTCAAGAGTGATTTCAATATCTGAGGCAAATGTTAGCTGTTTTTGGAGCTCCTGAAATAATGTTTCAAATGCTTTTGCTGAAAATAAACTAGGGGTACCTCCACCAAAAAAAATAGACTCTATTTTCCTCTCAGCACTGTAGCGTTGTAAGTCTTGCTTCATATCGAGAAGTAAGGCATCGATATATTGCTTTTCTGGGAGCTCATCGGGGCTCTTATGGGAATTAAAATCACAATAAGGACATTTGCGAATGCACCAGGGGATATGGATATAAAGTGATAAAGACATAGATCTTGCTAGCATGTTTGAGCACTCAATAGTATCATCTTCGGGACTGATAAAAAAGGATAAAATATGAACAAAAGAGTAAGAGTTGCTGTTACAGGTTCCGCCGGCCATATTGGTTATGCATTGTTATTTCGTATCGCTTCTGGGCAAATGTTTGGTGAAGATACAGATGTGGAACTCCATTTATTGGAATTAGAGCCTGCAATGCAAGCCCTAGAGGGGGTTGCGATGGAGCTTGATGATTGCGCATTCCCTAGGTTGAAACGTATATTATGTACCTCAGATTTAAAAGCCGCTATGGATGGAGTAAATTGGGCTTTGTTGGTGGGTTCAGTGCCTCGCAAGCAAGGCATGGAGCGATCTGACTTGCTACAAATTAATGGCAGCATCTTCACGAAACAAGGGCAAGCTATCAATGATTATGCCAGTGACGATGTTTCTGTTTTTGTGGTTGGTAATCCATGCAACACAAACTGCTTGATTGCCAAACACCATGCCAAGGATGTTCCTGACGATCGTTTTTATGCAATGACGATGTTAGATGAGCTTCGTGCACGTACCCAACTGGCCAAAAAAGCAAATGTTGATGTCACTGCTGTAAGTCAGATGACGATTTGGGGAAACCATTCTTCAACCCAATTTCCCGATTTCTATCATGCTAAAATAAATGGGATATCAGCCGCTCAAGTGATTAATGACGAAACTTGGTTAAAAGACCACTTCGTTCCAACCGTACAACAAAGAGGCGCTGCCGTTATCAAAGCCCGAGGTGCATCGTCTGCTGCATCAGCTGCGAATGCCATTATCCGGAGTGTGTATCAATTAACAAATGATACGCCAGCAGGTGAATCATTTTCTGTTTGTAAAAGTTCCCAAGGTGAATATGGCGTAGACGAAGGCTTAATCTTTTCTTTCCCTTGTCGCCACGCGCATGGAGTTGTCAAAAGAGTTGGGCTTGAAGAAGGAGCTGTGAGCGTTGTTGAAGGGTTGTCTTTCAATGAATACAGCCAAATGAAATTTGATGAGACACTCAAAGAATTGCGTACAGAGCGCGATATTGTAAAATCATTAGGATTACTTGATTAGTCAGGAGCTCTTACCCGTTACCTCGGATGGGATAACGGGTAAGAATGTATGATCTATGGAAGGTTCAGGTAAACTCTACCAAAGCCCAACCTTGTTCCGTAGTTGAAGATGAGTATGAGAATGTATCCTCATAGGCATCAATCAGTTCATTCACTTGCTCTGTTAAAATGCCTGAAACAACCAATCTACCGCTGTCTTTTAGTAACAACTTAAAACGGTGACGAAGTTCGATTAAGGGTTTCAGTAAGATATTGGCTATCAGGATGTCTCTTTTTTGTTTCAATGCATCTGGTAACCCTATGGTGAGTTCTTCTTGTGAAACGTGATTCCGGATGGCATTGTTTTGAGTTGCCAACAGGGCTTGTTCATCAATATCAACAGCATCCACATGGGATGCTCCTAGTTTTAAGGCAGCAAGTGCGAGAATGCCGGAACCACAGCCATAATCAATGACACTTTTCTGTTCGAGAGCAGTTTGTTCAAGCCAACAAAGACATAACGAGGTGGTTGGGTGGGTGCCCGTACCAAAGGCAAGCCCCGGATCAAGGATAAGGTTGACTGCTTTTTCGTCTGGGGGTGTCAACCAAGAAGGGCATATCCACAAACGGTTGCCAAATTGCTGTGGTT
>DAHWEW010000068.1:0-8462 GCA_027326225.1 Legionellaceae bacterium | reverse complement strand
CTTAGAAAGCCCTTCGAGACGCGTGCTACGCACGCTCCTCAGGGCGAACGGATTAGGGAAAAATGGCTAAACTCGAGGAATAGAGAGGTCTGTAAATTGGTTTTCGGGTGTACGAGCGCTCATTTGATCGCCAAAAATAAAATTTAATCGTGACATATTGTGTTTATTTTTTATTGTATAAGTTCGCCCTGTATGCACTACTGACCATGACTTGACGTATTTTTTCTAAACCGAGAAATGGCGTGATCCGCGCGCGTGACTGCGTCATTCATTGCCAAGCGAGGGGATTTGATTCCTGCAAAAATCATTTCAAGTGCTTCATCATTGATGATGCGGATTTGATTTTGAGCTGCAATCTGGGTGATATGGGTTGGATGCTCTTTAGAGGCCAATTCATGTTGCGCCAACAGCAGAGAGAGGTGCTGACTAAGATGAGCTAATTCATGATATTCACCACTCATTCCTAAGGGCAAATAACCTGTGTTTTGATGCCATTGTTGTTGAACATCAGGTCGTGCCAAATAAACAAAAAAACGAGCAATCCCACGATACACCAAAGGATTTTGTCCATTAACCACCCAAATAGCTGCACCACCCGTGACATTATTGAATCGGGTAACACTGACTTCTTTGTCAAGTGGTATGGGAGCCATAGCAACAGGAAAAGTGACCAATTGTTTGACGCTGTTAAAGGCTCCGGAAGATTGGCTAATCAATGGACAACGTCCACTGGTAAAAAGAACGGTTGCATCATCCGAGCGCCCACCATATTCAAAATAATGCTCACGTTGCCAACGACGCAGTCTTGCAAGATGAGTGATTATTGCTTGGCTGTTATAAGTTGCTTTTTGATGAGACGCGTCTGTCATCGTAAGGCCGTGTAATGCTGCAAATGATTCAATTAAGATCCAGGCAGGATAAGTCGAGGTATATGCACATCTAAATCCTCTTTGTCTTAATTTGTTAGCCAATACTTCGAGTTCATCCCATGTGCTAGGAAATGAATCCCCGGAATATCCGACGCTTGCCAGTGCCATGACATCATATACCATCACAGGGATTGATGTATTGAGAGGCATAGCCATCAGTTTATTGTGTTCACTATAATAAGCTCGAATTGCTGGAAAAAAACTCGATAGAGGTAAGGTCATACCCTCTTCTTCCATGAGCTCATGAACAGGCTTAATAATGCCTTGAGGGATCAGCATCGAATCTTTTCCGACTTCAAACACCTGCACCATAGATGGGGGTTGATGCGCACGAAATGCTGCGGCAAAGCTCGTGAGAGATTCAATATAATTCCCTTTATAGATTGGCTTTATCCTATACTCTGTTTGACTTTTATTAAACCCATTTGCAATCAACTGAATCTGTTCTCCCAAATGACCTGCCAAAGAGTGCCAAAATATGATTTCGGTGGGTTTTGCTTGGAGAGGTAGGGGAGAAAAGCAAAGATAAATGAACCATAGCGTGATGAGCTGTTGCTTGCCTTTCATGCGAGCAAATCCGGATAATCGGAAAATATCGCATCAACTCCCCAAGAAAACAATTTAAGCGCTTGACGCTTTCTATTTATCGTATAAGCATAGACTTGATAACCGGCTGCTAAGATAGCTTGAACTCGATGGGAAGTCAGCGCGCGCTTATTGAAATGAATCGAGACACAAGACAGATTTTGAGCCAGCTCCAACCAGTTTTCTTGCCAAGCATCCAATAGTAAACCTATAGGAATCTCAGGAGCGAGGCTACGACACAAGGTAAGAGCCTCATAGGAAAAACTCGAAATCAACGGCAATTTTTTATCCTGAGGCCAATAACGATTCAAATGGGTTAATACCGCTATTGTTGTTTGCTCTGTTTGATTGGGATAGGGTTTGATTTCAATGTTTGCATCCATATCTCTGGTCACTAACCATTGAATAGTTTCCTTAAACCTTGGGATTTTTTCACCTCGAAAATGCTTAGAAAACCAACTCCCAGCATCTAAGGACTCAAGATATTGAGCGGTCATCAAACCAAACTCCCCTCGGCCATTGGTTGTTCGTTTTAACTTGTCATCATGAAATACAAATGGCTCGCCGTCAGCGCTGAGCATCACATCAAATTCAATAAAACGACAACCCAAAGCATAGGCTTTTTCAAAAGATGCAATTGTATTTTCAGGGGCGTAAGCTGCGGCTCCACGATGACCGATAATCGTATTCATTATGTTGACACAAAAAAATCAAAGATCCCTACTGCTTTTGTCATTCAGATCTCCTTAACATAAAATGACTGACTATAGCATTATTGATTTCATCATAAAATACGACTATAACATACAGAATCATCAATTGATGGATTTTACTTTATGATTTCACCTCACCCAATGAGTTCTGAGCCACACAATAACGAAACCATTGATGATTTTTTTGATTATGCCTTATCGCATGGTTTTGAAGATCTTCATTTTAAGGTTTGTCGCGAAACCGGGATGAAAGCGATTGTTGCCATACACAGCACAAAGCTTGGTCCAGCATTAGGGGGCTGTCGATACATCCAATACAAGGATACAAAGACGGCTTTATATGATGCTATGCGCCTTGCTCGCGGTATGAGCTATAAAGCAGCTTCCGTCAATTTACCTTTAGGCGGTGGCAAATCTGTGATTATGAAACCACAAACCCCTCATGACCGTACGACTTATATGCACCATTTCGGAGAATTTATCAATGAATTAGGTGGGAGATATATCACTGCTTTAGACAGTGGTACTGAGTTAAGTGATATGGATATCATTGCAGAACATACCCCTTATGTTGCCAGCCTTTCAAGTCATAATGGCGATCCTTCTCCTTATACTGCAAAAGGGGTCGTTTGCGGCATCGAAGCTGCGGTATCTTTCAAACTTGGTAAAGATAGTTTAAGTGGGTTACACATTGCCATTCAAGGCTTAGGACACGTGGGGTTTAACTTAGCAAAAATACTACACGAAATGGGCGCGACACTCACCGTTGCTGATGTCGTCCCTATGCGAGTTTCACGTGCCGTTCAGGAATTAGGGGCGAAAAGTGTTTTGGTTGCCGATATCCATAAAATTCCTTGTGATGTATTTGCACCTTGCGCACTTGGGGGTATTCTCAATGATGAGTCTATCGAACAACTCCAAACAACCATCATTGCAGGTTCAGCGAATAACCAACTAGGGCATAGCTATCATGGCCAAAAATTACATGCGAAAGGGATCCTCTATGCGACAGACTATGTGATCAATTCAGGAGGACTTATCTATGCGGCCAGTCAATATCTCAATACTCCAAGACAATTGGTTGAAGAACAAATTAATACGATTTATACCAGCTTAATCCATATTTTTACCCGCTCGCTCAATGAAAATCGTCCAACGAGCGAGATTGCTGATGCTATTGCCGAAGAAAAATTAGCTTAGGAACCCTTTTCATGAAACATTTGAATCTGACACCCGACCTTTATCATTATTTGTTGGATATATCGCTACGAGAACATCCAGTCTTAACAGCGCTTCGCGAAGACACTGCAAATATGGAACTCGCCCTAATGCAGATCCCACCCGAACAAGCGCAATTCTTGCAAATGCTCTTGAGATTAATCTCAGCAAAAAAAGTATTAGAATTAGGAACCTTTACCGGTTACAGCGCTTTAGCGATGTCATTGGCCCTTCCAGAAGACGGTCATCTGATGACTTGTGACATCAATGAAGAATGGACCTGTAAAGCACCTTATTTTTGGCGAGAAGCAAAACAAGAAAAAAAGATAGAACTACGTATAGGTCCTGCCATTGAAACCATGAATCAATTGTTAACTGAAGGTCATGGCGAAACCTTTGATTTTATTTTTATCGATGCTGACAAAACGAACTACGTCAACTATTATGAAAAGGCTTTGAAATTAATTCGTCCCAAAGGACTCATTGCGATAGACAATATATTCTGGGAAGGCAAGGTCATTATAAATGAAGAATCTGGGGCACAAACACGTGAAATTCGTAAACTGAACAACCTCATCAAACAAGATACTCGTGTATTCACAAGCCTTTTGCCGATTGCTGATGGATTGTTTTTGATTCAACTGAAAGGATGACAGTTATGAGCACAAATATCAAAGAAAACCCCTGCGGATTATTGGGTTTTGCTTTTCTTGAGTTTTCCGGTCCACAAAGTGAACCTTTACATCGCCAATTTATTGAAATGGGCTTTACTAAAACGGCCATTCACCAGCAATTAGATATCACGCGTTACGAACAAGGTAATATTCAATTTATTGTCAATCAGGAAAAAAACTGCCAAGCAGAAGCCCATGCTAAAACCCATGGCCCAGGTGCCTGTGCCATGGGTTTTAAAGTACAGAATGCAAAGGCCGCTCATGACTATGCGATTCATCATGGAGCGACCTCTTTTAACGAAAAGGGTCATGTTCATCACCATCTGCTAGCCATAGAAGCCATTGGTGGTAGCGTGATTTATTTTGTTGATGAACAACATCACCCTTTCGATAATCAATGGAAAGAACTTCATCCTCAATCAACAAAAGAGCTGAAATCCGGCTTAACTGATATCGATCATCTCACGCACAATGTTTTTCGCGGCAATATGGACAAATGGGCCAAATTTTATGAATCGATTTTTAATTTTCATGAGATCCGTTTTTTTAACATCACAGGTAAAATGACCGGTCTGATTAGTCGAGCCCTCGCAAGCCCTTGTGGAACAATTAAAATTCCTTTAAACGAATCAAAAGATGATCAATCGCAAATCGAAGAATTTTTACACCAGTACCAAGGTGAAGGAATACAGCATATTGCCTTAAATACACCTGATATTTACCATACGGTTCACCACTTACGAAAACAGGGTGTAAAATTTCTATCTGTTCCAGATACCTACTATGACATGATCAAGGATCGCATACCCTGGCACGATGAACCTATGAATCAACTACACCATGAGCAAATATTGATCGATGGTGAAAAAGACCCTGCTGGTGGGCTATTATTACAAATCTTTACAGAAAATATATTTGGCCCTGTTTTCTTTGAAATCATTCAAAGACGTGGCAACCAAGGGTTTGGTGAGGGCAATTTTCAAGCTTTATTTGAAGCGATTGAACGCGATCAAGTTAAGCGTGGAACCTTATCATAAGGTTTAGGAGCACCTATGAAATTAGCAACCTTGAAAACAGCACATAGTCGAGATGGTGAGTTATGCGTTGTCAGTCAAGATTTATCGGTAGCCATTTGTGTGCCCCACATCATATCAACCCTACAATTGGCCATCGAAAATTGGGAAAAGTATGAGCAACCCTTACAACAAGTCTATCTTCAGCTAAATCAAGGTGAATTACGTGATATTTTCAAGTTCGACCCTTCTCTCATGTCATCCCCTCTTCCTCGAGCTTACCAATGGGCAGATGGCAGTGCTTATGTGAATCACGTAGAACTTGTACGTAAAGCCCGTGGTGCTGAGATGCCTGCCAATTTTTGGACGGATCCCTTGATGTATCAGGGCGGATCAGATGGATTTCTTGGCCCTATGGATCCCATCATCGTCACTGATGAATCATATGGTATTGATTTTGAAGCAGAGGTAGCCGTTATCACTGATGACGTTCCCATGAACGTGGCACTCAAAGAAGCAAAAAAGCATATCAAACTTTTGATGCTGGTCAATGATGTCTCTCTTCGCAATCTCATTCCAAACGAGTTGGCCAAAGGATTTGGCTTTTTTCAATCAAAACCCGCCAGTAGTTTTTCACCCATTGCAGTGACACCGGATGAATTGGGCTCTCATTGGGATGGTCAGCGAGTTCACTTACCCCTTTATAGTTATTTAAATGGTGAATTGTTTGGGCAACCCAATGCAGGCATTGACATGACTTTCTCTTTTCCAGAGCTCATTGCTCATGCTGCAAAAACCAGATATTTATCAGCAGGAACGATTATCGGTTCAGGGACTGTGTCAAATACAGACAGAAGTAGAGGCTCTTCTTGCATTGCTGAAAAAAGAATGTTGGAAGTCTTAAACGAGGGGAAAGCCAAAACTCCTTTTATGAAGTTTGGTGATACCATATGCATTGAAATGACCAATGAACATGGACAAAGTGTGTTTGGAGCTATTGAACAAACGGTTCAAAAAAAGGAAATATTGTGAAACTTTATGATTATTATCGTTCTACAGCATGTTACCGCGTGCGTATAGCACTGCATTACAAAAACATTCATTTTGAAGCTTTACCTGTTCATTTGATCAATCATGGAGGGGAACATCACCACCCCAGTTATATTGAATTGAATCCTCAAGGATTAGTTCCAACACTGGATGAGAATGGTCATATCTTAAGCCAATCCTTAGCTATCATTGAATACCTAGAAGAAATTTGCCCAACCCCATCTTTACTCCCGAATAATCCCTTGGCACGCGGACAAGTGAGAAGTATCGCTCTGAGCATCGCTTGTGATATGCATCCTTTGAATAATTTACGGGTATTAAACCAATTACGACAACAATTTCAAGCCACAGAAGCACGCATTAAAGAGTGGTATCACCATTGGCTGAAAACAGGATTTGATGCCATAGAGACACAATTGAAACATTTGCCCAGAAAAAATCACGTTTGCTATGGACATGACATCACTTTGGCAGATGTCTGCCTGATACCTCAGGTGTATAATGCCAAACGCTTTGATTTTTCAATGAGTGCTTATCCACTCATCAATGAAATCAATGACTATTGTTTAAGAATGGATGCATTTAAGAATGCAGCACCTGAAGTATATGAGAATTAGGTGATTGTTGTCTAAAACCAAGCTTTTGCAATTTCCACTGTATCTACTCCATTCGCTGCATGTTGTAAGATTTTCCAAGTACTATTGCAGCGTTGAACATGTCCTATCAGCTCACTTTGTTTCTCACATCGATATCGAACGGGCAAGCCATCATATTCTTTTGTTGTGACCACTGCCTCACACTTCTCACCATTGGTTAATTCTATCGCCCATGGATAAGTGCGTGACATATCAAGCGTTTGATGGTTGCTATTATCAAGTGGGCTTGCCACAGATATTTGTACACCTTGATGAGACCAAGGAGATTCAGGACAAATTGCTTCCAAATGTGAACCATAGGGCGCTACAAAACAAGGATCATAAACAATACCTTCAGCCTCACAGTGCCAGGCATCCTCACGTTTGATTCGCTCTGACTGAGTCAGACATTGGCCATTTTTCTTAATCACCCTTTCCACCGCTGGATGAGTATCTGTTTCTGTCAAGGGTCTATACAAACTGAGCTCTGTATCACCAGCAACAGCAGGCATCGTTCCAAAAATAGCAAAAAATAGAACCACTTCTCGTTTCATACTGTTCCCCCCTCCATTTTATTTAGTGTATCATCCCGTTTTATCACACGTATCGTGGGTGCGGTGAATCGTGACTTTTTTTCGGAGTACATCATGACAGAGGTCTATACAATAAAACAATGCCTAAATGGAGAAATTAGTGTTGATACCACAGTGACTGTGCGTGGTTGGGTTAAAACCAGACGTGACTCCAAAGCTGGACTGTCATTTATCAATCTCCATGATGGTTCTTGTTTTTCACCCATTCAAGTCATTGCTTCAAATGACCTCAACAATTACCAAAGCGAAGTGTTACGCTTGACTGCGGGCTGTGCCTTGATTGCCACAGGAAAACTGGTTGCATCACTTGGTAAGGGCCAACTCTTCGAAATTCAAGCAGAAAGCATAGAAGTGGTTGGTTGGGTTGATAATCCTGAAACCTACCCCATTCAAGCCAAACGTCATACCCTTGAATATCTTCGCGAAGTGGCTCATTTACGCCCTAGGACCAATACCATTAGCGCAATCACGCGTGTGCGCAATTGTTTGTCACAAGCCATTCATCGTTTTTTTCATGAACAAGGATATTTTTGGATCCATACCCCTATCATCACAGCCAGTGACTGCGAAGGGGCTGGCGAGCTCTTTCGAGTCAGCACTTTGGATTTGGTCAATGTACCTAAAAATACCGAAGGAAAAATTGACTATACCAAGGATTTTTTTGGTCGTGAAACCTTTCTCACGGTATCTGGCCAATTAAATGTAGAGGCTTATTGCTTGGCTATGTCAAAAGTATATACATTTGGTCCTACGTTTCGCGCAGAAAATTCCAATACCAGCCGTCATCTTGCAGAATTTTGGATGGTAGAGCCTGAATTAGCCTTTGCATCACTCAATGACATTTGCCATCTTAGTCAAACTTTATTGCGCTATTTATGTAAGACGGTACTTGAAGAGTGCCAAGATGACATGAATTTCTTTAATCAATTTGTCGAGGTCGGTTGTATTGAGCGAATTGAGCGATTGGCTCTATCAGAATTTGAAATGCTCTCCTATACAGATGCCATCAAAGCTTTACAAAACTCAAGTGCTACCTTTGAATATCCAATCAG
>DAHWEW010000067.1:0-8597 GCA_027326225.1 Legionellaceae bacterium | reverse complement strand
AGAAAAGACATACGCTAAAAACACAAATCATCGTGGACAAGAAGCAAAAGACAATTATTTGTACAAATTTTTCCAATGGGAAACGACATGATTTTAGGTTGTTTAAAGAGTCCGGTGTTCATATTCACCCAGGGATTAAAAGCCTTACAGACACAGGCTACCAAGGAATACATAAACTACATCAAAACTCAGCATTGCCAAAGAAAAAGACGAAAAAGAGCCCATTGACCAAAGAAGATAAAAAGAAAAACCGAGAATTATCCAGTGAGCGGGTTTCAAACGAAAATGTAATTGGCATGGTTAAACGGTTTAAAATTATTGCTGATCGTTATCGAAACAGAAGAAAACGATTTGGATTAAGATTTAATTTGATTGCTGGAATTTATAATTTTGAACTTTAGGGAGGTTATGCAAGAGCTCTAATGAATGGCTTCTTCATGCATCTCCATTCTTTCTGAGCCTAAAGCGGTTACTTTGGCAAAGGTTATGTTGCCTGTCTGCTTGTGATTGTGATCAAAAAACACATGAACCTTGATGGTTTCTCCGTGTTCATCCAGCATATTTGCCGTATAGTGAAACTCACTGTTGTGCGCTTCGTTGTATCCCGAAAAAATAGTGAAGTGATGTTCCTTCAGTTGGTAAGGGGCAGGCATTGCTGTGGGAGACAAAGGGATGAGCGCAAAGGCTCTCCCTTCTTTGTCTTGTTTACTCATAGCGATCTGTTTAGAAACAATAAAATGAAATAGCGTATTTTTTCGCATGATATTTCTTGGCCCCAATTTGGATTTTAATTAATACATGTAGATTTATATTTGCGCATTTTATCTGATTGATAGAAAAAAAACAAATGAATCTAAAAACGCACAAGCGTAGGATCGTTAAACTGATCCTACGGTTGTGTGTATGGGCCTAGCGAAGGGCGTTGCTGGTTTTTGAAGAATGCAGCGATGGTGGAGAAGGTTGAGCCGTGCGTGAGTTCATTAAGAGCAGCATGGTGTTGGTGAGAAGTAAGCGTTCTTGTTGCTGCCGGGTTAAATAGAGCTGATAGTTGATCTCAGCAAGTAAAACAGCCATTTCTTTCTGAACAGTGGCTTCTGATGCTGTATTGATTTGACAAAGCCAGGTGCCACACGAACCTCCTGTCCCTCCCGTACTTGAGCCTGGGCTACTTGGGTTGGTATTTGAAGCGCCTCCAAGCGTGTTAGATCCATTGTTTGAGGTACCATTTGCATTAAAAAGACGCCAGGTTGCCATGTTGTATTCATTAAGCGCTTCACTGGTTTGAGAAGATGAGTTTTGTGGCATACGCTTAGATAGGATGTAGTATAAATTGCTATAGGCCACTGAAACTTGCGATACATAAGTGCGTAACCTTGTGAAATAGTTCAGAATAATACCTTGAGCTTGCATCTTTTTTTCAAGTGTACTGGTTGGACTTGTCGCCTGATTGTAGAGATCACTGTAATCTTTTTGTTGAGGTAAGGAGAGAGGGGTCACAGAACCTGTGGCATAACGGATATAGTCAGCAGCCACTTGGGCTGGATTTTGATTCGGCAGACCTATTCCTCCAGTTGAAGAAACATAATTTGAGCTACTATAGTTGTTTGTATTCGAGCTGGTTTCATTTGCATACAATAGTGGGCCAATCAGCGAGTTAATGTTGAGCTCACTCAAAAATGGCGCATTGTATTCGGTTGAGAAATAGGGACTAGTGCCGGTAGTCGCACTAGGAGGGGGCGGAAGATTGTTGTTTTGTTGAAGATTGTTGCCAAGCACATTGCTTTCAACTAGATATTGAAATGTATATTTGCAAGTAGGAAAGCTTGTAGCCTCATCGCTGCTATTTCCCCCTGTCCATAGTGTGCCTAGATAATTCATACAATAAGAATAATCTGGGGTTGTGAGCATATTCATCAATGATTGGCTTACTGGATCTTGCTGATAGGTTTGCTGATCAATCCCTTTGACGACTGTAATGGAATTTCCAGATTGTGTTGCTGAGCTAGCAGCCTGTGAGGGTGAGCTATAACTGCTTTGGAATATGGTATTCGCTTGTGTATTCATATTATTCACGGTGCTATTGGTCGGGCCAAATAGCACGCCACTTGTCATGGGTATTGCGCCAAAGCTTGTTTGCAAAAGCAACGTTTCGACAGCTTGTGTTAAATTCAAATTTAATAGCTGACTGAAGGGTGTAAAACTGACTGTTTGGGTGATGTCATATCCCAAATAATCACCCAAAGTGGCTAAATATTGGGATACTGTCGAATTGTCATCAGACGGATTTCCACCTGACGAGTTCGCATTGGTTTCACTGGGGGGAGGTGTCATTTGTGTGCTAGAACCCGCAGATTCTGTCCCATCTTGTGCATAAAGCGTTGTAGATAAAAAAAGAGTTACCAATAAGGTTGGTAGCCCAAAGCGTAAGATGCTTTTCATTATTCTTCTCCCTCAAGGGCACGCGACACCAGTTTTAATCGATTTTCAGAAAAAACACGAGCTAATAAACGAAGACGTTCAAAGACGATATTGCGTTTGAGAAAAAAACCAGCAGCATCATGGCTACCCGTACTTGTTTCTTCCGCATGAATCAGTATTTTCGAAGCACTGCCAGGATGAACGGTATCAATCGCTTGTAAAATCCGAAGCCCCCGACCTGACTTAATATTACCAACCAAACGAATAAATTGATCTTCATGCCCCAACATGCTCATGTCGATGGCAGCAATATCATCTAACTCTTTCCCGAGCTCTTGAATGGCTTGTTCTAATTCGGGATTACCATCGAGGGTCCAATCTTCAACGCTTTCCATAAAAGTGACCACCCGATAAATCATGGGATCGGCATAGTCATTCCAATATTGTGCTGAGGCTTCGTGACTGAGGTCAGGCATTATTTACTCTTTTTTTACGAACAATTCGATAGATGATTGCAGCATACCTAAATATTATCATATAGTATGAAGAACAAATGTCTATTGGAAAATAATAAAAACATGAAAAAAAAGTCACATCCCAGATTGACGAATTTGTTTCTGACTCTTTTTAACGTGGTTCTTTGGTTTGATTGGGAGAGGATGAAATCACTGACGCGTTATTTGATCAATGGCATTAAAAAATTTTTTGTTCCTCAAGTCAGTAAAGATACCGAGTCTTTTGCTGCCGCAAAAAAACGCTTGAATTTGACAGATCATGATTTGCTGGTCCGTCAAAAAGGATTGTTTAGAGTATCGATGTTGATGTTTGCTTTCTCGATTTTATTGTTTTGTTGGGCTATTTATCATTTTATCTTCTTGCATATTTTAGGTGGAATATTAAGTTTGGTGGTTATGTGCATCGCTTTGGTCTTGGCGTTTCGATACCATTTTTGGTATTACCAAATTAAGGCGCATAAACTGGGATGTTCAATCCATGAATGGTATCGAAAAGGGCTAATGGGTGATAAATGATGAAGAAACTCTTTGGGTTGTTGCTCACTTTTTTTCCAATCCTGGCTGCAGCTAATGATGGGTCGTTGAGCTTTAACCCTCCACCCAGTGATTATTCGGTTGTTTTCCTCGGCAATATCTTTGGTATTGTTGATGGCGTTTTGCATGGCTCAGGTAGCCAGATCATGGGTAGTATTTTTTCGGTATTCAATGCGGCAGTACTTGCCTTAGGGGGCATTGTCATTTTATATACCCTACTCGTATCTACGATGAATACAGCTCATGAAGGACAAATGCTTGGTCAAAAATGGTCATCCATATGGATCCCCATTCGAGCGACAACAGGATTAGCCTTGTTGATTCCCAAAGCTTCTGGCTACTGCTTGATGCAAATTTTTGTGATGTGGGTGGTTGTGCAAGGTGTGGGTGCTGCGGATAAAGTTTGGAATGCAGCACTGTCCTATCTCAATCGAGGGGGGGTTATTGTTCAAGCACAAATGAACCCAGCAACTCCTCTGCTCACAGGGAATCAATCCTATCTTCCAGGGGCGGCACAGATTATTTTGGCCGGACAAGTGTGCATGCTGGGATTGCAGAATCAGTTACAAAGCCAATTGACCTCTTATACCAATCAATTAAATACTAGTGGTGGTGGTCCATGTGCAGGAGCCACTGGTTTGATGGCCACTTTTTGTAACGCCAAAACGGTACCTAGTTTTCTCAATACCGTTGATGTGGTGGGATTTCAAAATGCTAACTCTTCACAGACATCATTTTTACTCCCCATGCCTAATTTTTCTGATGCACCTTTTAGCAATTTAAATGGCATTTGTGGCACGATTGGTTGGAGCGCATTCACGGAAGATTGGAGCACAATCCAACAGAATATTCCAAGTCTTTCCGACAGTGAGATGAACACAGCGAAAATGTCACGAGCAATAGCGATTCAGCAAATGTATATGGATTTGTGGACTGTTGCGACCATTATGGTCGATAATGATCCAATGATTAACAATTCAAACAACACGTCTAGTGGTACTCCTCCAACAACCTGGTATAACCAACAATTTGGGGTTCCTGAAACTGCGAATGGAGCGATCTGTACAAATAGTAATACGCCTAATTGCGTGTTATGGGGAGGTGCGAGTTTTTCTACAACAGCTCCTCTATTGAACGGAACCGAATTTCCAGGAGCTTTGCAAGATTATAATGGAATTATGTTGCCAACGCTTAATTTGGTCCAACAAGCAAATAATTCGCAAGCTGCTCAAAATAGCCGATCTTTCATACAGAATGCCGAAACACAAGGTTGGATCATGGCAGGGAGCTACTTTTTCTATCTGAGTCTTCTCAATGCGCAATCAAGCCAAGTACTGAATGCCAATGCAGGTTATAATCCTAATGGCCTGACGGATACCAATACTGGATTAAATACGTCTAGTTTTAATGCGACAGATTTGACCTCTGCGTTTAGTCAAGGCAGTGGTTCTTGTCAATCAAAAATTCCTGCGGCAGTGGTGTTGTGTACTTGGATGAATAAAAATGTCGCTCCTGTTAATTTAGTCAGACAATTGATTGATGGAACAGGATCATCACAAGTGGTTACAGTACCCACTTTAAATGCAAATCCAGCGACTTCTGCTCCTCGTGCTGTGATTAGCGGGACTGGTTCTACAACCGTT
Organism: Legionellaceae bacterium; assembly: GCA_027326225.1. Classification (GTDB taxonomy): domain Bacteria; phylum Pseudomonadota; class Gammaproteobacteria; order Legionellales; family Legionellaceae; genus DAHWEW01. Next base: position 3,487 of record DAHWEW010000067.1, on the reverse strand, counting down.
TATGGTTATACTAATAACTCCACTATTTTACAGTTGCCTGGCCAGCCAGGCGTAGCACCACTAACGTTTGCCAAAAGCATCTCGATGAACATCAGCATGCAGCCCTATTATTTACCATCTATTGGTTTTGGGTGTGGAAGTGTTGATTTTGGTTTGGTTTCCGCGTGTCTTGGATCCTTGTTTGGTAATCTGTTCTATAACCTCATCTTCCGGTTTATTTATAACGAATTCATCAATATGTTCCAAGTGTTTATCAACAATACAATCGATCTTTTCCTGATGGTTCCCTTGGCAGGCATGTCATCTATATTTAAGATGGGGATACAAATTATTGATAAACCCGGGGTCAATCCTGTGATTGCCCTCGCGCAAATGGGTACATTTTACATTAATTTTTCAGCCGCTTTGTATCTACAGCTTATTGAGGCTTCTATTATTGGGATCTTGGTTCCAATATTTGGTCTTTACATTCTTCCCTTGCTGATGATGAGCATGCCAATCCTATTGGCGTGGTTAGGTATTATGGTGCAAATTGGGTTTTCAACGTCCTATTATGTACCTATCTTACCTTATATGATCTTTACGTTTGGATCGATAGCTTGGCTCATGGCGGTCATTGAAGCGATGGTAGCTGCGCCCATTGTGGCACTAGGGGTAACCCACCCAGAGGGACATGACGCGTTTGGGAAGGGTGAACAAGCGATTATGATTTTGCTGAATGTGTTCCTAAGACCTGCCATGATGATCATCGGCTATATTGCTGGTATTTCATTAACCTTTGTGAGCGTCTGGATTGTCAATGCAGGATTTGATAATGCCATTAGTTTCATCCAGGGTGGGTGCATGTTTGGAACTAGCGCTTCAGGAAGTTCCGCTGCTTGTCAAACAACAAGCGTTTCCGGTGTGGGAGGGATCAGCGGTGGATATAATGGTTGGGCTGGACTATTCGCCTACTTTTTCTCCATTCTGGTTTACACAATGATGTACCTGACTGTTGTACAAAAATCATTTACACTTATTTCCGTTTTGCCAGATAAAGTATTGCGCTGGATTGGCGGACAGCCGGAAAGTTATGGTAGTGAAAGTGCTCAATGGGGACAAGAAGTTCAAGGTAAAATAGGTGAAGCAGCTAAAGATACTGCTGCTGGCCAAGCACAAATGATGCAAAAGGTTGAAGCCTTTGGTGACAAGATGGCCAACAAAATCAAAGGTGGCGGCGGCAGTGGCGGTAGCGTGAGTGGATCAGGCGGAAAGTAGGGCCTGTTCCTGTTGACAATTCATTTTGATAGATTCTCTAAAGAGCCCATGTGACGTCCCCGTGAATAAATTGTGGGGACGTCACATGGGCGTTGTAGAGCAATGATCAACAGACCTTGATGGTCACTGAAGAAAAGCCCTTGAACATGATCATGATCAAGGGCTTTTCTTATTGAAACTGTTCTTTGGTGCCCGCGATGATGAGTTTATAGACTCTGTCACTGATGATCCCTTGATTAAATTTCTCTTTCGCATCAAGGGTCATCAGTTGCCCACGTTGGCGAACCAATTTTCGGGTGGTTGTGGTGACATCGTTCGGATCACCCTCTAAAAGAATGTCTCTTGCTTCTTCATCAAATACCAAATACTCTCTTAGCGCAACCCGTTTGCCATCAACGGTCGGAACCAATTTTTGCCAAATACAAAGGCGGATGGTTTCTAAAATATCAATGGTTCGACCTAAGCGTTCTTCACCAGAAAAAGAGGTGACCAGACGACGCATGGTTTCAGCAACACCTGAAGTATGCAGGGTTGTGTATACAGGATGCCCGGTCAGAGCAGCTTCCAAGGCTGCACTAATGGTTGCAGCATCTCGACACTCTCCGACCATGATGAGGCGAGGTTTTCGTCTTAGGGCATTTCTAACACCATCAGCAAAATTGGGCAAATGCCTAGGTATTTCAGATTGGCTAACGACGGCTGAAATGGTTTCGATCTCATCGTACACGAATTCTATGGGTGATTCATAAGTTAGTACTTTTCGATTTGAATCTTCGTTTTCTATCAACTCTCGAATGATTGAGGCCAATAGCGTTGATTTTCCTGAACCTGTTGCACCAGTGATGAATACAATACCTTCTTGCGGCGCAATGGCTGAAAGGATATTCTCAGGTAAATTCATCGTTTCAAGCTTTGGCGGTGTTGTGGGAATGGTACGTAAGGTAATTTGTATGGCATCATGCCCATCCACTAAACAGGCTGTTGCATTCACACGATATCGGTATCTCACCCCTCGATTAGGTCGAAATTCATAATGGGTGTCAATATCTGTGCCTGATAACAATTGTGTTGTGGCATTGGGGCCATAAATGGCGTTGATCAGATCACCCAGCTCGGTGTTAGAAAGCCTACGATTGGTTATTTTCATCAGAACACCATAAACCTCTGCATAGATGGGTTCATTGGTTTGAATGGTCACATCTGATGCAGTGAGCTTTTCTGCATGCTCAAGCATTCTATCCATAAAAATGGGGGTAAATCGCGTGGGTTCATCTGGCATTAAATTGACATGTGCATTGGTCATATGATGTTTCTCTTGGATGCAAGGGTCTGTTGACAATTCATAATTGTTAGAGCCTCTCAAGATCCTACGTACCCTCCCCGCGAATCAATCGTGGGGATGTCGTGTGGGGTTATAGAGCAATTGTCAACAGAGCCTAATAAAAGCATATAAAACATGTATGTGATGCTTTTACCCAGATTTCCGATCAATCTGTTTTAGCAATCACAGGTTGCCAAGCTTTGCTGGTAATAGTGATTTTAGCAGATTTAATCAATTTTTCCATGCGATTGAATTGCTCAAGTGCTTCTTCATCTTTATCAACGGCTGCACGCCATTCTTTACTGTTAACATTTAATGCAGGTAAAGCGGTGATCCTTAATACCCTATCATCAATATGAATTTCATCTCCATCACCTGTCACGCCAAGATCGGTATGAGAAACGAAGGGCGCTGAAACCATGTTCATGGCCAACAGTTTTCGGTACATAATCATTCCAGCAAAGTCTTCTTTGATCCGTGCAATATTTTCTTCAAGAATAACGTTGGCTTGTTCTACCCCATTTTTCCATCCTTTATCGACATAACTGCACCAGACCGCTCTCTCTTCTTTGGTTTTTGGTAGTAAAGTTATATTAGGATAGTCTGGTTGTTTGTAGTCCATCCATAAGTATTGCCGCCAATTGGGGGCTACAGTGATGAATCGTGCTTGCTTAGCTACTTTATAGGTACGATCTGATATGCGAATGGTTTGGGTATCTGCTATGTTTAGTGTGTTTCGTCCTTCAAGCAAAACAGGTGGTTGAATGTTGTGCTCTAGTATCAACGCATTAAAATCATAAACTGCATCTAGATTGCGTGCTTGTTGTGCGAGTTGTTCGTTGATGCATTTTGCTCGCCAAGCGAGAGCCGATTGTGCTCCTAAACTCAAAGCGGTTTCTTTCAAAGCCA
>DAHWEW010000066.1:0-8642 GCA_027326225.1 Legionellaceae bacterium | reverse complement strand
GAGTCCAAAACATTGGAAGAAGCTTTGGCCGATATCGAAGAGATTATTTTACAGGCATTTCAAAAATATACGCATTTCCATCATGCACTAGATGTTTTATATGCGGAAATGAGCATGCCTGCTTTTAGTGCCCATGCCACCATCGAGCTCATCGAAAGCAAAATCTCAGCCTTAGTGGATAAAATTGAATCTGAAGCAATTGAAATCAGCAAACTCTTGAGCCACGGCTCAACCCAATCAAAAGAGACAGAAACAATAGCCCGTGAAAAATTGGATCTAAATAACGCTCGCAACTTACAAATTGCAGCCTTACGTGATTTCATATCCACTGTGATAAACAAAGATAAAGTGCTCTATAAACGTGACGGTAGTGCCACAGAGAATTTTCTTGAAGCCGATTTCATTCTCACCAAACAACAAAAACTGGTTTTTCAAAATGGCAAATATTATCTTTTAGCGGCAAGTAAAGAATTTCAAGAGTTAAGTCAAGAAGAAAAAGAAGAAGCTTCGCAGGATTACTTACGACTTCGTCCTGAAATCATGTCTGTTCGATTATTGATTGAACACAACCAAACACTTGAGCTCAAAACACACTCTGAGAAAAAGGAAGCATTATCAGCCAAAAGTGATGAAATGCAACAAGAAATCATATTGATCACGAATAAACTGACTCTCGCACAATCTCTGCGTGCCAACGCTGAATTCCAATTAAAAGAGAGACACACGATACCTGCAACACTGACTCCCATGACGAGCGCCCCTACCCCAAGTAAAAGCTCAATGACCGCCAAACCTTCCGGTCCTTCTCCCAAATACTTGACTGACAGTTACCGTGAAATGTTGCTTTTAATGCGTCCTTCACCAACCCAACGTGCTCTTGATTGGTTAAAACAAAGCCTTTCCGTTGATGCGGATAGTCCAAAAGAACTCAAGGCCCTGGTGAATCAATTAAAACCCGGCAAACCTATCCCGCCTACTTTAATGAATCAACTACTTGCGAGACGTGATTTGGGCAGGTTGTGGATCTCTCCCAACAAACCAGATGTTGAAATCCTGGATAAAACGACTCCTTATACACCATCTTCTTCGTTACGATTAAAACAATAGTAGGGGTACCTGGATTGAACCTATCATCACCTCTGTAGTACATGACAATTTTTCCGCGAAAGCGGGAATCAATCTTTGTATGGACTACAAGCTTTGCCAGGAATAGATTCCCGCTTTCGTGGGAATGACAAAATCTATTTTTGTCATGTACAAAGATCATCACACAAAGCTCTTGCCAATCACGCTTAAGTCTTCTACCATTGAACGAATGACAATCATTGAGTGAATGTAACCTATTATGATGGAAAAAATATCAGCCACCCCATCCATTATTGTTACTCTTGATGTAGATACACATTTGTTTGCCAAAATTCAGCAAGTTGTTAAAGCTGGTTTTTCTGTGGTTGAAATCAATTGTGTTGACAAAACAATACTCAGTAAAGCCTTGGATCAATTTCCAAACCTCACGATTGGAGCAGGCAATATCATCAATATCAGCCAGCTTGAGGACTGTTATCAAGCCGGGGTTCATTTCGTCACAAGCCCTGGGTTTTTACCTGAAATTGCTCAAACAGCAAGTGTCTATTCCATAGCCTACTTACCAGGTATAGCCACTCTCTCAGAAGCCATGCAGGCTTTGTCGTTGGGTTGCTACCATGTAAGGCCATTCCCCGCCCATTTGTCTTTTTGCACCTTATTAAATAAATACTTACCAGAACTAAAGCTCTATCCAGCAGAAATAGAATGGGATGAAGTGGAACATTTCTTCAATCTACCTACTGTGAGTGCTGTTAGTATTATCAATCCAGAGATAAAACAATTATTAAATTTTAATGCTACAGTGTTTGCTTAAAATCCCCTACCCTGCTAAAAAAGATAGGATTGAACCGGGTGAAAAGCAGAAACAATCTCTCAGGGTTTATCCAAAAAACCCAATACTACTCTTTAAAATCACATGGAAAGAGATTGTTCGCCCAAATAAATTCAGATATTCTTTAAATCGTTACGTCATGTCGAGCTTTGCGAGACATCTCCAATATGTCAGGCGATCCCTCACATTGTGAGGGATGACGGTGCTAACAGAGCAAGACAAAATCATTGAAATGCTATACTGGGGCCTGTCGACCATTACTTTCACACAGCCAGAATGACTAATCCGGGGAACCCTATCGTGAATCATATTAAGCAGGAGAAGTGGGTTCTTGTTTTGATCTTTCTCGATCTTCATATTCTATTGCTTTGATGATGGCTTGATTTGCCCTTTCAATAGTGGGGGCTAATTCAACCCGGCTCGTATTGCTCAGAAGTCCTATGATTGTATCAACATCAATCTTTCTTTCTTCTTGAGGTAAGCTATCCATCACATTGAAAATCAGATGAGTCATCAAACCACAACATGAATAGACCGTTTTACCTTGGAAAATTGCATCTCTACCTTCTCCATGATGAACATACTGAACGCCTCTTTCAGTGATGATCTCTTCTATCCTAAATTTTGCGTTCATTGCTGGTTCAAATTTATCTTTTCCGATCATTTCAGCAATCACCATTGCTAATTTTCCATCTTCTTTTTTAAGGGTGGTGAGCAATAATTCATACCCCTTATCCATTAAAAACACAGGTGTGAGTGTCATTTTTAAATAAGGATCACGTCCAAATGACTCCACTAAGCTTGCAACCAATTGTTCAAAATTCTTCCTATCATACAGTGGCAGTGAGATGGGATCGTTTACCACAACCGTTTTGGGTTGTCTTTCGCTGAATGCCAAACATACTGCATCGTAGCGAATAACGTCTTGCAGTTGTTCGATTTTAAAACCAATTCCCAGTGCTCGGCCATAAGGTACAGCTGTTAAGATACGATCTTTTCTATCGACAGGGATCGGTCTGGAACTCTTGTCTGCAAACATTGCATAACGATTCGTCGCACTAGATTGAACTTTCTGAGTCACGGGTGGGCTATCATCTACCTGCATACTGATTTCAAAATCATCATAGGTTCTGCCCTGATTATCTTTATATTGCTGCTTAGCTTGTTCAATCACTGTCGGTTGAAACACTTGAAGACCACTACTGATTAGCATGTTTGTTTCTTGATCCGGAATGCCTTCAGCTAATAGAATATGCAGAGGTTTACAGACATATCCAGAGGCAAATGAAACATCTTGATCGAGATCAAATTTACGTCCTTGTTGCCTAAGAGTAATCGCCAGCGTGATCAATTTTGTAAATAGCTCTTGTGGATCAACTCTTTTTATCAGTTCGAGAATCGTAGTTGGCATGATTTTTTATCACTCACAATGAAATAAATTGTTCTTTGTAAGTATAGCAAATAAAATATAGTTCTCTTGAATTTAATGATGATAAGCCCGGTTTTTATCAAAACTGAATTCAATAAACAATAAAAAGGCACCCAGACAAATAGCACTGTCTGCGATATTAAATACAGGCCAATGATGATGCTTGTAATAGACATCAATAAAATCAACAACATATCCAAAAAAAAGTCTGTCAATCAAATTACCGACTGCGCCTCCCAAAATAAGACTTAAAGCGAGCAACTGCAAGCGCAACGTATTGGCTGTTCGAATCAAACAAATCACCAATACACTACTCATGATTAGACTAAATCCTGCAAAAAACCAACGATGCCAATCCCCTGCCCCACTTAAAAAGCTAAAAGCAGCTCCGGTATTGTATGCTAAAGTCCAATTGAGCATCGGGATAACTGATTCGGGATGATAGGGAATCAAATCCATCGAAGCCCAATATTTACTCGCTTGATCAATGGCAACAAGCATGACAACCAACAGAAACCAAGGCCATTTTTTCATGCAAAATACCTCTGTTCATCTTTACCAGTAATATTGTTCACACAACGTTGACAAAGTAGTGGATGCAGTTGATCACTCCCAACATCTTCACGCCGGTGCCAACAACGAGCGCATTTGGGATGCGAACTTGCTTTTACTTCAATCGCGACACCCAGCTCAACATTTTTCACAAGATCTTGAGGACACTCACTCATCGGTTTGAGAGCGGCCTTTGAAGTGATCAAAATGAATCGTAACTCATCTGCCAATTTAGTCAGGAGTGGCTTAATCTGTTGATCTGCATATAAAGTCACTTCGGCTGCAAGCCCTGATCCAATCACCCCTTCTTGTCGTTGATGCTCTAATCCTTTGTTCACTTCATCACGGATGGCAAATATTTGTAACCACTCGTCCATGGACACATGTTTCACTTGAGGCCAGTCTTGATACCAGCTTTCAAGGAAAATAGATTCTCCCTTATAGCCTGGGATGGCTTGCCAGATTTCTTCTGCAGTGAACGATAAAATAGGCGCCAACCATCTGGTTAAAGCATGGACAATGTGATACATCGCCGTTTGACAAGAGCGCCTAGCAATACTATGAACAGGTGTTGTATATTGCCTATCCTTGATGATATCCAGATAAATACTACCCAAATCGACTGCACAAAAATTATGTATTTTTTGATAGATGATGTGAAAGTGATAATCCTCGTAAGCAGAAAGAATCTCTTGTTGTAACAATTGCGATCGTTTGATAACCCAGCGGTCAAGCTCAACTAGTTTGTCGCTCGCCACACAATCATGTTCTGGATTAAAATCAAACAAGTTAGCGAGTAAAAATCTGGCTGTATTGCGAATACGACGATAAGCATCTGCATTGCGTTTGATGATCTCTTCCGAAATACTCACTTCATTGCGATAATCCGTTGAGGACACCCACAGTCGCAAAATGTCTGCCCCATGTTGCTTGATGAGCTGATCAAGGGCTACGTAATTTCCTTTGGATTTAGATAATTTCTTACCCTCTGCATCTACCGTATAACCATGAGTGAGAACTGTTTTATAAGGCGGCGTTTTGTACATAGCAACCGCTGTGGTCAGTGACGAATTAAACCAACCCCGATGTTGATCTGAGCCTTCAAAATACACATCAGCAGGCATGCCTAAAGCCTCACCCTCTTTTAACACACAAAAATGGGAAACACCTGAGTCAAACCAAACATCTAAGGTATCATTTATTTTTTCGTAAGCCTCTGCATCAGAGCCTAATATCTCATGGATATCAATGTCAAACCATGCATCAATTCCATGTTTCTCAATTTTTTGAGCGATCAATTCTATCAATGGAACCGTATTGGGATGAAGTTCACGTGTGACTTTATGCACAAACAAGGGCATGGGCGTACCCCAAGCCCTTTGCCTTGATATACACCAATCAGGCCTGTTTTCAACCATTCCGCTGATGCGGGCTTTTCCCCAATCGGGGATCCAATTCACTTGATTGATTTGTGCCATCAACTGGCTTCGTAATCCATTTTTATCCATAGACACAAACCATTGTGGGGTAGCCAGAAAGATCACCGGGGTCTTATGTCGCCAACAATGAGGATAACTATGTTGGACAACCGATTCTGATAAGAGCATCCGACGCTCACGTAAGACATCCTGAACTTTCGGATTGGCCTTTAGGACGAAAAGACCAGCAAATAAAGGAACATCTTCAGCATAGCACCCATTTGCAAGAACTGGATTTAACAATGGTAGTTGGTAAGCTTGACCGACTTGATAGTCATCCGGCCCATGAGCAGGTGCAGTATGCACACAACCTGTTCCTGAGTCAGTTGTCACATGTTCGCCCAACACGATAGGAACCACACGGTCTTGAATGGGGTGCTTCAGCCAGAGATGTTCTAACTCTGCCCCTAACACTTGTGCCTTGAGAGTAGACTCATTGATCTCGATACGCTCTAATGTTGATTGGCTGAGCGCTTTGGCAAGGATCAAATAGTGCTCACCTGCATCAATCAGGATATATTCAAGGTGAGGATTGACACAAACAGCTTCATTAGCAGGCAGTGTCCAAGGTGTGGTGGTCCAAATCGGTACAATCACAGGCTTGACGGGTAAATCTGTACCAAACTTACCAAGTATTGCTTCAGGCTCTTTCGCATAAAATGCGACATCAATAGAAGGTGAGGATTTATCTTCATAATCTACTTCTGCTTCGGCGAGTGCCGAACCACAATCAACACACCAATGCACGGGTTTAAACCCTTGCTGCAAATGTCCATTTTCAATGATTTTTCCTAGGGCGCGCACGATATTGGCTTCATAATGAAAGTTCATCGTGACATAAGGATGTTGCCAATCCCCAAACACACCTAAGCGTTGAAATTCATCTCTTTGAATATCAATTTGGCTGGCAGCATACTCTCGACTGGCTCGACGAAACTCATGCGCACTGACCTGCACCCCCGCTTTGCCAATTTTTTTCTCAACATTTAATTCCACAGGTAGCCCATGACAATCCCAGCCAGGAACAAATGGCGCATCATAACCACTAAAGGTTTTTGATTTGACAATGATGTCTTTTAGAATTTTATTTAACGCATGTCCGCAATGAAGATGACCATTGGCATAAGGAGGACCATCGTGAAGAATAAAACGTGGTAAACCACTACTTTTGGCTCGAATTTTCTCATATACCCCATTGCTCACCCAATTGGCCAACATATCAGGCTCTCGTTGTGCGAGACTTGCTTTCATAGGAAAAGAGGTATTAGGCAAATTTAAAGTATCTTTATATTCAGTCATAGGTATATTCTCAGAGCTTGCTATTTTTCTGAAGATGATACCATGAAATGCTTAGCAAATAAGACATCTTTATGAATTGCAGCAATCAGTGCATCGATAGAAGCGAACTTCATCTCATCTCGGATTTTGTGTAAAAAACTCACATGGAGTAGTTCGCCATATAAAGACTCTTCACAATCAAACAGATGGACTTCTAACACATATTGACTGCCATCTAAGGTTGGACGACAACCAATATTGGCAACACCCATCAGCGTTTGCGTGCCCAATCGATTGACACGAACGCAATAAACGCCTTTGAGCGGTATATTTTGGCGTGACATTTTGATATTTGCCGTCGGAAATCCCAAAAGTCTTGCTCGACCATCTCCTCTCACCACACGCCCACACATGCTGTAAGGTCGACCTAGAAAATTTGAGGCGATGTCTAATTGACCTAATTTCAAGGCTTCTCTGATTTGAGTAGAGCTGACTCGTTGATCACCCAAGGTAAAATCAGACAAATGCTCAACCACACAATCGTGTTGACGACCCAGAAGCTCTAAAAGGGTAAAATCGCCTTCACGCTTTTTACCAAAACGAAAATCCTTACCTACGAGCAAGTATTTAGAACCCAGCTTGGAAAATATCACGTTTTCTGCAAATTCGTGGGCGGGCATTGAGGCCAAGAGATGATCAAACTTCAAACAACAAACATAATCAACCTTAAGCTTTGCTAGTTGATGTAGCTTTTCCCGTAACGTAGATAATCTTGCTGGCGCTTCTTCTTTTTTAAAATATTCGGCCGATTGGGGCTCAAAAAGCATCACCAATGTTGGAAGGCTCATGGCATCTGCATTCGCTCTAAGTTTTTCTAAAAGAGCTTGATGACCTCGATGTACACCATCAAAATTCCCAATCGTAACAGCGAGGTTTGATTTGAGTTCTTTTAACTGCTGCAGCCCATAAAATAGTTTCATGCATACCACAAATAAAACTTTGTCCAGAGTAATCTACGCTGAACAAAGACAAGTCAGAAGTGATGATGATTATATGCTAGATTATCAGGGGTGTGAATAAAAGTCCGACTTTTTGCTTTGTACATGACAAAAATAGATTTTGTCATGTACGGAGGACATTTTGTTGGAAGTGTAGCCTTGATGGAGCGTAGGGTAATCAAAGCCACATTGACTCAATTTGCACTAAGGGGATATTGACCGTACAATCAACACATCACACTCGGCACCGTGTAAGATAGCATTTGCGGTGGAACCTAGTAGTAATGCGAGTCCATGTTTGCCGTGGCTGCCTGTGACAATCAAATCTGCATGATATTCTTGTGCCACACGTAAGACTTCGTTTTTGGTCGAACCAAACTCTAGTAATCGATGTTTTGCATCAACACCTAAGCGTTCGGCCAATGCATTGAGTTCTTTTTCGGCTTGTTCACGAATAGAGACCTCTACTTCAGCAAAGCCAGCAAAACCAGGATAGGCGTATGCGGGTATGGGTTCAACCACATGCACTAGAATCAATTCAGCATTATTTTCATCTGCAATTTTCTTTGCTTTATGTGCAGCACTTATCCCAACATCATCAAAATCCGTTGCAAACAATACCCTTTTATACATGCGATTCTCCTTAATAAATCTTTGAGCCATGCCTTCACAAAAGCCATTTAAGCGTTCTATTTTAAGAAATCGTAGCAGAAATACGTCCTGTATTGAAGGGGGAACCATAAAAACCCAACAAGGACTCCATCAAACCCCATAAATATCAGCAAGTACCCCAACCGAACCGCGACCGTCAGGGAGCGGAACAGTCAGCCCATCCACAAACCACACCAAATAAGCCAAACAGCTCCCAACCGAACCGCGACCGTCAGGGAGCGGAACAGTCAGCCCATCCACAAACTACACCAGACAGACCAAACAAGCCCCAACCGAACCGCGACCGTCAGGGAGCGGAACAGTCAGCCCATCCACAA
>DAHWEW010000065.1:0-8701 GCA_027326225.1 Legionellaceae bacterium | reverse complement strand
AGAGCTCATGCTCGAATCTCGCCACTTTTAGGAAAGTTAAGCTATCAACTATCAATCAGCCTGACAACGACTGAAGCAGAGCTTGCAACCTGTGAGTACCTGAAAAAGCTAGTCGCCAGACCGGATGATTTGCGCCTATTTAGGATGGCCCTACTCATCATCATACACAGTCAACAAGTATGGCATCTTAACGAACAAACATTGAATTTTTTTTGCAGCATTTATGAAAAAAACAGCATTGTATGTATCGAACTGATCGCAAACATAGGTCTTTTATGTACCCAAAATACCCTTTTTCTGCAAGCTTCTCATATCGATACAGTGATTGCTTCTTTCGATAAGCAAATGGCATTGCCTCCTTCATCGTTAACCAAACTGCAGGAATTCCTAGACACAAAAAAACCGGACGTAGTTGGTATTATCCAAGCGCTGCGTAAAACCCACGGGCCAGAACTCACCAAAACCACCAAAACCCATGATCTGATCCATCATGATATTCCCCATGCTTTGGAAATCAAACGCCGAACGATGCATGCATTAGAAACATGCCATTTGATGGCAACAGACCATCCAGTCGACCAGTTTTTACGAGAGATCTCGAGTTTTCTCGTCGAATTTCATGATTATATTCAAGTGGAGAAAGGGACTTTCATGAGCGTTGAGTTAGCCACTGGTGCCATCATCACAGAGTGGTTAATCGATGCATTTTCTCTACAAGAGGAAGATACGCTAAAAAAAATCATTGAATTTATGGTGGATCAAATCATTGTGTTAGGCACAACCTTAGTGTTTAGTCGCACACAAACCATGGATCTTTCGCAATTGTTTTTGATGATCCAGCAAAAAGCTTTACTTTCTGGTCTAACTATCATGGATGAGACAAACCTTGAATTGATTCGCATCATAAAAATTGCAATGTTAGTGACTGGCGTTTGTGATAAAAATCCAAACACGCTTCAAACGATTGTTGAGCTGCAACTTCGCGAAACACCAACCCTTAGAAACCTCAGGCATTTTTATCAGCGTCCTCTTCTCTTAGAAACCTTTTTATCCAGTGCGTCTTTTAAATCTTATTCAAAAGATGCAAAAACACCCGATGAGTTAGATCAACAAAGATTTTTAATCACCATGGTACCTCATATTTCTATGAGCTCTGAATTGAGCAAAGGAAGAGAGCTTGCAAACGTTAAGCGCTTCAATGCTTTCGTGATGGCATCTCGAGAACAATGCTCACATTCGTCCTCTTTGCAGTTATTTAAAGATTGGTATGATCACACATTCGCTAAAGAAGACATCACCTCGATGGTTGAGTGTCTATTTTTTGCTTCCATTCAATATGAAATTGATTTTAATAGAAGCCAAATCGGTGGTCTTCGATTTGTGAATGAACAACTTCTGTCTGTTCTTGATGATTCAACTCCTTTGAGCATTGATCCAAATATCCCAGAAATCGATGCCCAGAATTTTTCAGCATTTGCACAGTTCTACACAACCTTAACCTCTTTTGAAAAAAATCAACTGGTCAATGAAATGATCATGGTGGTTATTTTACAACCTGGATACCTGTATAGAAACGGACCTCAATTCACCTATGGATCTGGCAGGGAAGCGACTGAACCAACTGATGTAAAAGCTTTAGGTGTGTTCGGCCTATTTTCTCAACTGGGTAAAATAAGCCATGCTGTTCCTAGCTTGAGAGCACAACCAAGCATTTTGGATCATGTTTAGGTCTGTTGCTCTATAAGCCCTAATATATTTGCAACAACATTTGATTCATGCACTGGCTAGACCGCCCTTCATTTCTTAATGAGTAGGAGAAATCATTGTGTTATCCAAAGCCATTGAAGAAGGAAGCACCTTATCAACCCCTTTGATTCCTTGGACAACTTCAGGGGCCGTCATCCTTCCAATTAGCCTTCATCGGCACAGTCCTTGGGATTTGTCCATTGGACTACCTCTTTTGGAGTTTTTTTAACGTGTTAGCCCCTATTTGTTTTTTGTTATTTGTCGCTGCCAATTTTTTGGGTATAAAAATGTATAAGAAAAACGCTCAAGCCATCGATCTTTTTTTCTTAATGACATAGAAAGTAGGGCGTGTTTAGCTAAATTAAATTTAACTACCAAAAGTAAACGTGTAAATTTTAATTCCAGGGGCTGTAGCAGTTAATTGTAAATATCCATTCATCCCTTGATGGGCCGAAACCAGTTCAAAAATGGAGTACTTATCAACCCAAAAACTACTATGTTGCACATCTTTCCCTTTGTTCACACCCAGGGGTTCCCCATTTAATTGCACATTCACTTTGATTGGCTGATGAGTACTATTGCCCATCACTACAAACACCTTACGTGCATTAAAATGTATTTTTATGGCATCATTGACCCCTTCAGAGATAATGCCATCATGATGAATCAGCCAGCGTCCTTCCAAACCCCATGCATTGAGTGATAGGGTGGCAGGGAAATGGTATGTTATCACCAGATCTTTACTGACTATGGGACTTAATTGTTTATCGCTTCTTTCATAACCCAAATAGGTTTCGGGGGTTTCAGAGGAAAGAAAGGGTTCTGAGGCAGCCGTTCTCAGTGCTTCTAGCTGATTTATTCCCAATAAAAATCGAATGTTATTTTCAGTAATATCATAATCCCCTTCCCCGAAATGATGATATACGACCTCTCCTCGCTTATTGATCAAATAGTGTGCTGGCCAAAAATGGTTATTAAAATTTCGCCAAGTTACAAATTGATTATCAAGCGCCACTGGGTACAAAATACCGTATCGCAAGATCGCTGCTTTGACATTTGAAGGATTTTTTTCAAAATCAAATTCTGGGGTATGAATCCCAATAATGACTAATCCCTTATCGTGATAACGACTATACCAGCTTTTTAAATAAGGTAAGGTTCGAATACAGTTGATACAAGAATAAGTCCAAAAATCAATTAAAATGACTTGACCTAATAATTCATTCAATTGAAGAGGTTTTGAATTGAACCAAGTTTCTATGCCTTGTATTTTAGGAGCAGGATAAGTCACCCACAACCCATTGATAAGCGAAGTCGATGTTTGAATCCCATTTTCTTCAACGGATTGAGAAGATATTCCCCCAGGAAAATAAACCATATATAAAACACTTAATACAATAATACCCCCTAAGCATCGACGAAATACGGTCGCTCGTAACTTGAAGAAAGAAAAAGTTTTGATCAAGCTCTTCCCATAAAGAGAGATGATAAACATTGGAATAGACGCACCTAAGGCAAATGCCAGTAACGTGAAAAAGCTCATGGCGGTGGTTTTCTGTACAGCTGATTGTACAATAACTGCGGCCAAAATGGGGCCGGCACAGGGCGTCCAAACAATAGAGATTAGGCTTCCGAAAAATAGCCCTTTTAAGAAGCCTCCTTCCTTCGTAGGGTTTGAAGAAAAAATAAGACCAAACTTGGTGAACCCTTGCGTCAATTGGCTAAACTTTTCAGTCAAGAAAGTCGACATCATCACGACTCCGAGACAGATCAGAATGAAATCACTGAGGTTTCGAACCACATTAAAATCAATATTAAAATAGTGAACCAATTGATATGAGAAAAACACCATCAAAGCAAAAAAGAGAGAAAACCCCACAATAATACCCATAGGTCTTTTCATCGATCCCATTAAAGAACCTGCAAGAAAAATAGGTAAAATAGGTAAAATACAAGGCGAAACAATCAGTCCAAATCCCTCTATAAATCCTAAGATAATACTGATGTCGTCCACTTTCATCATTGACTTCCTTGACCCCTCATTCAGCTATACATTAATATGCATCCTTCATCATCGCAATATCGATTGAAGATCTCATCTTTGATAAGGACATCCATGAAAAAAATAGCCCAAACACTCTGTCAATCAATCATGATTGCATCAGCGGTATCCCTCTCTGGCAATATATACGCTGGGATGATGGGAGAAACAACAGTCAATCTTTCACCTGGTCAATTCTATATCGGTGTCTTTGGTGGAGGGGGAGGTGCGACCAGTGATACTCTTGCACAATTAGGCAGTGCTTATTATAGCTCTACTGCGGGTGGTCCGTTGGCTGTAAATGCCTTTGGAAACTCTAGTGTGAGTGGTGCATGGCTTGCTGGTCTCAATGTGGGTTATCAATGGTCTCCAATCTTATTCAATAAGACTCAATCCAATTGGACACTGTCGCCAGCAATTGAAATAGAAGGATACGATGTAGGCAACACAATAACTGCCGTTGAATTGAACAATGAAACAGCAAGGCTCACTGAGCATGATTTTCATGCAGGATATCCAATGAATACAGGAGTATTTCTGGTCAATGGGCTTTTGAGCCTCAATCATTCTTTATTCAATACAGTCCATCCGTATCTTGGCGTTGGGGCAGGAACCGCCATGATCTCCATCACCAATGCACATTCTGACCAAACAGCACCCGCGGAGCCAGGAATCAACCACTATAATTCTGATCCCAATGCATCCACAGTTGCTTTCGCTGTCCAACCTAAAATCGGCCTACATTTTGATATCAATCAACACGGAAGTATTTTTGTTGAATATCGTTTTCTTTATATTTCTCCAACCGATTATACCTTTGGTTCAACCGTATACCCCTCTCATGTTGCAACCAGCAGTTGGAATGTCAAAATGGGTGCAATGTTATACAACTTTGGCACAGTGGGGATCCGATTTAACTCGTAATCGTAGGGGTGTGATCAAAAACCACTCTTTTAATCACACCTTCTCCATACACCTTAATAGTAGACTTCAATTGCTTTTTCCGAGATGATATTAAAGTGAGAGTCTTATGCTCATAAGTTAACAACCCTCCACCCTTCACAGTAAAGCCATATGGGGAAGAATCATCATGCCGAAAGTCATTGATCCTAACCATCTTACACCCAGAGATCTCCTGGATTTGGCGAGCTTTTTTATACATGAGACAGTACGTGGCGTTCAACACTGGAAGAAAGATACCCCCTACACCTTTTCCGACGGTAGCACCTTTACGTTCAGCAACGCAGTCATTCGACGAGCGAGAAAAGAAGGAAAAGTGGGCCATCGCTTTGAATTCATCAGTCAACAAATACTTGGTTCTGGAGGATTTAGTCACGTGTTTCAAGTTCTTGGAACACTTGCCATTGAACCAGATGCGGTTTGTTTTAAACCTTATGGTGCATTGACCACAAAGATAGGGGAAGATCACCAACTTCAGCCAAAGAAAAGAGTCATTAAAATTCAAACTCACGACGACATGCATCCTATTGACTGTGCATATCGCGAGTATGAAATATCAAAAAAAGTAACGCATTTAGGGATCAAACCCCCAACCATCATTGGCAATATAAGCTGCATGGTTATGAAAGAACTGAGGAAATGTGAGTTATTTGATATTATTAACGCTGATCTTGATGGCTCGAAGATCATTTCGCTCTCTCAAAGGCTTGAGATAAGTATCGCTCTACTCAAAGCCGTCAAAGAGCAAGCACATGATCGAGGGGTTGTGCATGGAGATATCAAAGCCGAAAATATTTTTGTTGATATAAACCATGTGCCCATCAAAATTTATCTTTATGATTTTGGCTTAGGCGTGCTCATGGACAAGCCACAGGCATGCTTTGGAGGAACATTTGGATATTTTCCATACGAAGTCCTCAGTAAAGGAAAAAAAACCATCAAAAGTGATCTATTCTCAACAGGTATCCTCTTAAAATTACTCTGGAGAGGGAAGTCACCGTCTATGGATCACAAAGGTAATCAAATAGAAGCACTGAATCCAGATTTGGATAGCTTGTTTGATGGATTAGAAGATCTTTCCCCTAAACATGCAGGAATCATTCATCACATCCTCGCGAACATGATGATGCCAGAACCGGGTAGACGCATCTCATTTGAACAAGCAATTCATGAGTTTTCCAGCATTCGTCTCGAAGGTCCACAGCCTCTCTCTATGCCTATAAAAAAGAGAAAAAATGTCGGCGATCATTATGCTTTCTTTGCTCATAGAGATAAAAAACCACTCGTTGAGGACGCAAAATTTTTACCACAACCGGCCATCAAAGTTTAATATGCCTCCTAAAAAAGACAGGGTCTTACGATTAAATCAAAAGCTCTCTTTTAAAAAAGTTGCGCCGATGAAACTCTCATCTATCTGGGACCTCTACTCACCACCAGAACATTGGAAGACAAACCTCATCACCTTGATTCATCACCATTTACCCGAAGAAGTCACCTCAACGGCAGAACTTGATTCTCAATTAAACAAGCATTTAACCGACTACAGACTTCAAGATGAACTTAAAATAACCTTACAACGTATTTATGCCCTTCTTGCCACAGAGGTACATGACAGTGCTTGTTATTATGATCCGAATAAAGATGGTCCCATGCTTGCCAGAAAATTAAAAGAAGGGATCATGGAATGTTCAGAGGGATTTCATAATCGTGTCAATCAAATCTGGATGTTTTTTTTCATTGAAGATAATTTTACTGAGCGCTTGGCAAGAATAAGAGCAAACATTGTGCATCAAGTGGCCATTAATCTCTTTGATGAAGTCCATGCACAAAACTCTGTGTCAATTATTGCATCAGAAAATCACTTCGGTACACAAGCTATTCGTCGAGAAGACAAATATTCAGGCGACATTCAATCAAGAGAAAGCATAAAAATTGTTTTACATGAGGCATTTGAACAGCGCTACACCCCTCTTTTGATCTTAAAAGGAATAGAGGAGCAAATATATAGCCTCTTGGCACATCTCGGTGGTTATATCGGTTGCAAGCCCGATGGACTTTGTTATGTCATTGATAATTTTGGACCATACCGAGAGATCTTTAAGAAAGTGTTTTCTCTTGAATCTGAAGCAGAAACACAACCGTTTTTGTTGTTGAATGAATGTTCTGCAGTCATTGATGTCAATTGGCCATTGATTCGCGAAAGAATATTTAAAAAATTAATACTTGAAGGCTTTTTTGAAGCTTCTTCAGAGATGGGGCTTAAAGATATCCCCGTTGATGAAGATAATTTAGATGAGTTGGCATATTGGATCCTTTGCATTGCCAGTCCGGCCATGTTTGTCCAATTCTTGGAAAAATATCGTGTAAAAACCAAACAGATAAACTTACTCTATCAACTTCATCACGTCATACCAGACACACATCCATTCAAACCCATCATCCGTCAACTGATGAAACAATTTCTAGATGAAGTTCCCTGTGAAGCTTTCTCACTTGATCTAAAAAAGAGACTAACTAGCCAATCATACACACCATGCTTGGTGCATTGGTTAATCACGATTCTAGAGCTTGTCAATGAAACGCGTTTTCATCGCTTGATTTTCATCTCTGATTTTGAGCAAGAACCTTTATTAGCCTTGGTATTAAAACGAGGAACAGCTACCTCCATCTTTCAATTTTTAGAATTAATTGAAAAAAAATCATCTGCTGATGAGTTTAGAAGTTTATTTTCTAAAAAAACAAAAGGAAAAACCATTTGGGATATAGCCATCCGTATTTCTCCTGAAAAAACACTCATCCTATTTCAAAAGGCATTGAAGTTAAACTTTCCCATCCCAACCAAGCAAATCACCAAAAAATGGTCTCTGGGTAGTCGTGCTCTAACAGAAGAGATAGAAAAAAATCCCAAGCAGGCCAAGGCACTGGTAGAGCTCGCTCTTCTCACTGAGTCCAGTGCTCAGGATGAGTTTTGGGTGACCCTACTGTTCACCACGGCCCAAAAGTATCCTGAAGCAGCTTGTAAAATACTAGATCGCATCAAACAATGGCCAATCAGCAGACAAGAAGAGGCTCTATCAAGCATTGATAAACATTGGAATGTGTTGATGATTGCCATTCGCTACCAACCTGAGGTTGTTCAACCTTTATTAGACTTGATTTGCACCTTTTCCCCAGCAGTTCAAACCAAGATTTTTTTGCAGACGACTTTCAGCAGATTGACCCCAATGATGATCGCCATTTTCTGCAATCTAGGCGCTTTGAAAAAACTTTTAGGCGTCATGAATAAACTTTCGGTTGACTGTTTAGCCAACATCCTACAGGCGACAGACGAAAGAAGAGAGAATGTTCTGATGCTCGCAGTCTTCCATCAACCGAAAGCCATTCAGCCTTTATTGGAGCTTGTGCAAAAACTCGATCCAATCAAACAAATGAAAATCGTGCAGCAAACCAGTTTCAGAAAATTAACAGCGCTTGATATAGCTGTAGAAGATCGAACTGAAGTCATCAGTGTGTTGTTAAATGCTTTTCTAGAATGGCCACAATTACTCAAACCCATCATGCCGCTCGATGAACTTCTGCGAGTGGCTGCAAGATATGCTCCACCATTCATAGAAAAAATCTTAGTCAAAGGGCAGACCCTCCCCCCTGAAGAAAGACGAGTTTTTTTTACCAACTTGGATAAGCAGCAGCAAAATGTATTGATGATAGCAGCCCATCATCAACCTCACTTATTAAGTATCTTACTCGATCATTTTGATTCTCTAGCACTTCCTATAAAAGAACAGGTCTTAAAACAAATGAATGATCATCATAATCACTTATTGATGATTATGATTCAGAAAGGATCTCTTCATATGTCTCGTTTACTAGATATGATCAAGTCATTAAGTAGGCAAAGCATCCATCAAATCATGCATCAACTGTCTAAAGATAAAGAGAGTGTTCTCTCTCTGT
>DAHWEW010000064.1:0-8825 GCA_027326225.1 Legionellaceae bacterium | reverse complement strand
GACATCCGAGTATCGACGTGGTTACTTAAGTGATAAGAAGGAGCTCCTGCCTGATAACCCAGAGGATGCTAAAAAAATCACAGTCGTTGATGATTTATTTAAGTCATGGCTTGATGAGAATGAAATGATAAGTACCGATGAACAAGGGACCGATGACAAAGGTAATCCTGTGACCAGAGTAGGGGTGATTTGTGAAAAAGGAGAGGAAGGCAAGCCAAAAGTGGATAATAATGGACAATTGGTAAAAGTAGATAAAAATACACTCTTAAATAAAATCACCAGTCCTGAAGATGGATTTAGTCAATTTGCCAAAGGCAAAAATTCTAAATTATCGGTAGTGATGCATCCACCCCAAGCACCAGCCCAAGTCCAGGCCCCAGCACAGAATGAAGAGGCCGGGATGGGGGGCGGCAAAGCTTAATCGCGATTCGCCAGAGCCAATCGCTCTGGTGAGCCAATATCCATCCATTGGCCATGATAAACCTCTCCGGTGGCTTGTTGGTTGTTGGCTAATTTTCGTAACAATGGGGTCACTGAAAAACGTCCTGGCGCTAGATCTGAAAAAAGTATGGGATGATAACAGGCAATGCCTGCGAACGTGTATAAGCGATCGGCATTCTCAAGATGCATGTCTTTTGACAATCCAAAATCAGCCTCTGGGAGATAAGCGGGTTTATCGACCAACACCACATGGGCCAGACTCGCGTTTGGTAAGTGTAGCGTGGCAAAATTAAAGTCGGTGAAGATGTCGGCATTCACTGTCAAAAAGGGATCTTTCCCCAGCAGTGGCAAGGCATTTACAATACCTCCCCCAGTTTCGAGACCCCCAGGAGGTTCTGGCGAGTAGCATATGTCAATTCCCCAACGAGCCCCATTTCCTAAGTGTTGACGAATTTTCCAACCTAAGTAGGCATGGTTGATGATCACACGACCAAATCCTGCTTGGCTTAAATTTGTTACGTGGTATTCAATGAGGGGGATGTGATGAACGGTGCATAAGGCTTTCGGAATGAAATCAGTGATGGGTTTTAAACGCTCTCCTCTTCCTGCGGCAAGAATCATGGCAGTGTTCATATGAGACTCTTTTTAGCAAAGGGCGCGTGTACTCTTTCTTGTAGGAAGTGACACAAGCCTTGTAACTCAGGATAACTCTCAACACAAGCATTCACATAGTTCAATGTTAAGGGTAGATCGTTTAAATAACGCGCTTTGTGATCACGTAAATGCAAACGACAAAAAATGCCCAATACTTTTAAGTGACGTTGTAATCCGCATAGATCAAAGGCGCGGGTGAATGATTCTAGGGTAAAGTTGTAAGGGGTTGGCATGCGATGATAAAAAGCACTCACCCACTCAATGATCTGTTCGCGTGGCCATTGAATGTAGCAATCTTTTAATAAAGACACCAAATCATAGGTGAATGGTCCAATCATCGCATCTTGAAAGTCAATCACGCCTATATCTTCTAGATTTTCTTCATTCACCATCAAGTTCCTGGAATGAAAATCACGGTGGATAAACACTTGAGGCTGCGAAGCAAGCTCATCTATGAGCCAATGAAAAGTGTTGTTTAATAGGAGGCTTTCTTGTTCCGTCAATAGTAAGTTCAGATAACCTTGTAAAAACCATTCCCGAAACAAAGAGAGCTCTTGAAGCATATGTGCTTTATCAAAAGCGGGCAATGGGGGGTGATTAGTTGGGATACGCTGGATTTGTAAAATGAGGTTCATCGCATAACCATACAATTCTGAAACGTTCTCAGGGATTAACGATCCCAATAAGAGTTGATCGCCCAAATCTTCTAAAAGGATAAATCCTTTTTTTTCATCAAACGCATAGACATAAGGTGTATGGACGCCCGCAGCTGTCAGTGATTTACCAATGGTTAAGAAGGGGGTGATCGTCTCTTGAAGAGGCGGGGCATCCATGACCACCCGTGTGTATTTAAAACCATGAAGGCGATAATAACGCCTAAAACTTGCATCTCCAGCAAGTGGGGTGAGTGTAAAGGCCTGCTTTCCAAGCAGTGTTGTTAGCCACAGGTTCAGTTCGTTTTGTCGTTTTTGCATGTTATACTTTTGGGCCTCGTTCAGGGCTAGAAAACTATTTGTGCATCATAAGGCATTTTAGTGGCGGTGAAAATTAGGTTTTATTATACGCTCGTAGAAATTTGTCTTGCAGTAGCAAGTATAGACGCTATTGCAGCAGACAAGGTTCATCCTACCATTGTGCCTGTTAATGCTTGTGTGGTGGTTCGAAACGAGCCTCTCACGGCTCAAAGTCGTGAACACATTGCAGCATGCTTAGGGTGGGAGAATTATCCCTCTCTTCCCTTGTGTCATGGCGCATATCACACAGAAACCATGGCCTCTCTTCCTGATGAGGATGAAATTCAAATCAATGCGAACCATGCCTCTTTATATGAAGCAGGTCGCTCGAAGCTTGAGGGTCATGTTGAAGTCAGGCAATCCAACCGAATTGTGAATGCAAAAACAGCTTATATCTATCGCGATAAAAAAACCAAGCAAGTGACTCAAATCAAATTGATAGGGGATGTTCGTTTTTTAGAACCAGATAAACTCATGCTTGCTAAGAAAGCAACCTTGAATCCAGTGGATAAGTCAGGAGAGGTGGAAGACGTTTTGTATCGCTTTCGTGTTGACAAGAAAGGAGCTGTATTGCCCGCTTGGGGCATGGCAAGCTTCATCAAGCGATTTGCAAATGAAGATTATTGGTTACGAAAAGCCACGTATACCACCTGCCCTCCTAAGGATAAGGCTTGGCAAATTGAGGCCAGCGAAATCATTATTGATCATGCGAAAGGGCGAGGGGTTGCGAAAAATGCTCGACTTCGTCTTTTAGATTTCCCTGTGGTGTATACCCCATATCTCAGTTTTCCTACGACTCGTCAACGAAAATCCGGATTTTTGATGCCTTCGCCTGGATTTTCCAATGTGGGTGGGTTTGATCTTGCAACGCCCTATTATTGGAATATGGCGCCTAATTACGATGCAACGCTTGTCCCTCATTTATATACGTTACGAGGCATGATGGTCGGTGGGCGTTTTAGATATTTGACCAAAGAGTCTGTAGGTAGCATTGAAGGACATGTCTTGCCAAACGACCATGCTTTTCAAAAGTTTCTTGTGGATAATCAGAGCCTTTATCCTGAGTTACAAAACGTGAGTAGTGATCGATGGTCTGTTCAGGTATTTGACAAAACCTTATTTAATCCTAATTTAGAGATGAATATCAATTATCAGCAAGTGTCGGATGATTATTATTGGCAGGATTTTAGCAGCAATTTAGCCATCATGACCCAAAACCAACTATTACGACAAGGCAACTTAACCTATGCCACCGACCATTGGGTGTTCAGTGGGATGGTGCAAAGTTATCAAACCCTACATCCCATCGATCAATCCACCATTGCCAATATTTATGAACGACTCCCAGAGTTAGAAGCACGTGCATCTTATGGTGATTTGCCGTTCAATGCCAATTTTAATTTATTGAGCGAGTTTGATTATTATCGATGGCCTGGGGACGATTGGATGCAACCAGAGGGCCCTCGTTATCATCTCAATCCTGTTTTATCATTTCCGATGCAAAACTCATGGGGATATATCACTCCCAGTCTCCAACTGATGGAGAATTATTATGAAGTGCAATATATAGGAGCGGATCATTCAAATGCGTTTAACCGAACTATCCCTCGTTATAGTGTGGATACAGGGTTGACTTTTGAGCGCTATCAGAAATGGATGGGTCAATCGTTCACCCAAACCTTAGAACCACGTCTATTCTACCTGAATGTGCCATATCATGATCAAACGCCAGTCCCTGTGTATGATTCCGCGTATATGATTTTTAATATGGATCAATTATTTCGTATGAATCGGTTTTCAGGCATTGATCGCGTGGGGGACGCCAATCAATTGGCCTATGCATTGACTTCTCGCTGGCTTTCACAAGAAACAGGCCTTGAGAAAGCAAGTTTGGCGGTGGGTCAAATCCGCTATTTCAAAGAGCGGCGCGTTGATCTTTGTTATCAACCCTTTGGCAACTGTGTGGATAACCCGCTTTTCCTCGGTTATGTCTCACCCAATGCCCAATCATCACCTATTGCTTCACGTGCCACTTACCAATTTAATCCAGATTGGCGGGTGAGTGGTGATTATGTTTGGGATGGATATACCCATAAAAGTAACAATGGTAACTTCAATTTTCACTATCAGCCCGAAACCAATCACATCATCAATTTTGGCTACAGTTACCTTGTGAATGGGAATGTGTTGCAAGTAGGAACCGATCCAATAGAAGCAAGCGCTCTCCATCAGGCAACCATTGCCGGGGCGTGGCCACTCAGTGAACATTGGAGTGGATTAGGCGCTTACAGTTATAATATCAGCAAAAATTATAGTATGATGGCCTTCCTGGGCATGCAGTACGATACTTGTTGTTGGGCGCTTCGGTTAATGGGGGGTAGAGCATTTCAAAGTTTGTCGCCAGACACCCTTTTGCCACAATACAATAATAATATTTACTTACAAATCATGCTCAAAGGATTGGGATCCGTGGCAAGCAGTGATCCAGCCAGTATCATCACCAGTTATTTGCCAGGATATCAGAATATGTTTTAGCGCCTTGAGTTTAATTTGTGCAAATTAGCTTGTGTTTTTGGCACGAATGGCCTAAATTGCAGCTGTTATCATGAGACCCGTATCAAATGCCGAGGAGAGTATGTTAAACAATCATCAGTTAGGAGTAGCGACATGCAAAAGCAAATAATGATTTTTTTGATGTTGCTTCTAACCGTCGTTATCAGAAGTCATGCAGAGTCATTAGATAAGGTCGTCGCAGTTGTCAATGATAATGTGATCACTCTGAGTGAATTAGACGCTAAAGTTGGCGTGATGCGCCAACAAATTCTTGCTAAGAAAATGGAGCTGCCTTCAGACATCGAGCTTAAAAAGCAAGTGCTGCAGCACTTGATTGATGTTGAATTGCAATTGCAGTTGGCCAAAAGAAATGACATCACCATTGATGATACGGATCTCAATGAAGCCATTGCCAAAATTGCTGAAAATAACAAAATATCGTTGACTCAGTTGCGAGAGGAATTAACCAAACAAGGGTTGAATTGGGATACTTATCGAGAAGATATTCGTAAAGAAATGATCCTCTCTCGCATACAGCAAAAAGCTGTGGGCCAAGATATTGTCATCACCCAGCATCAAGTGGATGATTATCTCAAATCATATGAACAAAATGAGAAGAAGCAACAACAAACCTACCATATCCAGAATATTGTGATCCCTCTACCAGAATCACCAACCACAACAGAACTCACGAAGGCGAAAGAAAAAGCCAAGATGCTTTTATCCAAACTGAAGCAAGGGGCAGATTTTAGTCGCATGGCGATTGCTGAATCCAGTGGCGAGTATGCCTTGGAGGGGGGCGATTTGGGAGATAGGCATTTGGCTGAGTTACCTGAAGTGTTTGCTCAAAAAGTGGTGGAGATGAATGTTGGACAAGTAGCGGGTCCTATTCGCACGGGAAATGGCTTTCAATTGATTAAGTTGGTGGCTGTGGGCGGTAAAGAAGAACATCATGAAGTGACCAAAGCGCATGTTCGCCATATTCTTTTAAAACAAGATGCAAGCATGACCAAAGAAGAGGCCGTCAGGCAAATCAACAACCTGTATCAACAACTGAAAGCGGGTAAGGATTTTGCTCTGATGGCCAAGCAATACTCGCTTGATCCTGTCAGTGCCGCCAAAGGTGGGGACTTAGGCTGGGTCACCCCTGAAGAGTTAGTGCCCGCTTTTGCCACGGCAATGAATGCTTTGCCATTACACACCATCAGTAAACCTGTGCAATCGCCTTATGGTTGGCATTTGATTGAAGTATTAGAGCGTAAAACAGTAGATGATTCTAAATCGTTTCAACGGTTACAAGTTCGCCAAGCGTTGCAACAGCGTAAATTTAATGAAGCGGTGCAAAATTGGCAACAGCATGTTCGAACCGATGCT
This sequence comes from Legionellaceae bacterium, assembly GCA_027326225.1. GTDB lineage: Bacteria > Pseudomonadota > Gammaproteobacteria > Legionellales > Legionellaceae > DAHWEW01. The sequence continues at coordinate 2,790 of DAHWEW010000064.1, read as the reverse complement.
TATGTGAAGATTTTAGATAAGGACTTGGCTTGAAGCCTATACTGGTGACAAGTGGAGAGCCTGCGGGGATTGGACCTGATCTTTGTTTGGCACTGAAGGGCTCAAACATTCCTTTGGTGGTATTAGGGGATAAGAGGGTTTTGATGGAGCGGGCAAAGGCTCTTCAGCAAGAAGTGGGCTTCATCGATTATCACAGAGACAAGGCTTTCATCATGAAGCCTAATCATCTGACTGTTCTTTCGATTCCTTGTAAGACAGCAGTTATTCCGGGGCAGCTCAATCCCATCAATGCAGGGTATGTCATCGAACAATTGACGATGGCAGTAGAGCGGACCTTACAAGGAGAGTTTTCCGCTATTGTCACGGCTCCTGTCAATAAAGCAGTGATCAATCAAGCGGGGATTTCATTCACGGGTCATACGGAATTTTTTAGAGACCATTGTAAAGTTTCACAAGTGGTGATGATGTTGGCAAGTCACCTCATGAAAGTGGCGCTAATCACCACGCATCTGCCCTTACGTGACGTTTCGAAGACCATCACGCAATCCTTGATCAAAGAAGTGATCACCAAACTCAACTGCTCTCTGCAAAACGATTTTGCCATCAAGAACCCACGTATTTTTGTAGCAGGTTTAAATCCCCATGCGGGAGAGTCAGGATTTTTAGGCCGAGAGGAAATAGAAGTGATTACCCCCGCTTTGCAATCACTGAAAGAAAATGGCATTGACGTAAAAGGCCCCTTTCCTGCAGATACGATGTTTACGCCTGAGAATTGTAAAGCATGTGATGTGTTTGTGACTATGTATCATGATCAGGGGTTACCGGTGTTAAAATACACAAGTTTTGGACACGCTGTGAATATCACTCTAGGACTTCCCATCATTCGTACGTCAGTGGATCATGGCAGTGCTCTTAATATAGCGGGAAAAGGCGTGGCAGATCCTGGTAGTTTATTACAAGCGCTAGAGATGGCTAAACAGATGGTAGAGGGCAGGAGAGACAAAGATGCCTATCATTAGCTTGATTGTAGCGATGGACAACAAGGGAGGCTTAGGCAAAGAAAATCAACTGCTCTGTCATTTACCTGCCGATTTAAAACATTTTAAAGCCTTAACCATGGGTAAGCCCATCATCATGGGCATCAAAACGTATCGTTCCATTGGCAAAGCGCTACCCGACCGCTTGAACATCGTATTGAGCAAGCATACTCATCATTTAGAGGATGCAACTGTAGTCGACTCACTAGAAAAGGCAATAAAGCTAACGTCCGATGCCCCAGAAATCATGATCATCGGTGGTGCTAATGTCTTTCAACAAGCGCTTCCCCTTGCTCATAGAATCTATTTAACCCAAATCCACGAAACCTTCGAAGCAGATGTATTTTTTCCAACTCTAGACAAAACGCTCTGGGAAGAGCGTGAGTCAACTTTCCGTCCAAAGGATGAAAAAAACAAACACGACATGACCTTCCTCACTTATCATCGCATTCCTATTCATTCAGTTGCTCGCCAGATATAAATTATTTGACCATAATGAGTAATTTTAGAATCCATAGACTATAATTGTAATAAATTAAAGGGTATGAATTTGGAGTGACATGATGAAGATCATTGAGTTTCTAGAAAAACTAGGCTTGTCAGATGAAAGCACATTTAAACAAGCAAAAGTGAAATGGGATGAATTAACAAGGCGCGTCTATCCAACGAGCGGAATAAATTTTTCGAATACACAAGCGCTAAAAGACTATGGAGAAATGAAAAGGACGTGGGGAGAAATCTCTGAAGAAGATAAATACAATATGGCAGTTCTACCCTTAAGGAGAGTGCGCATTGAGAAAGAATTAGAAGCTCTCCAAGCAAATCCAACTGGAAGAGAGCAGGATATTCAAAGCAAACAAGCTGAAATCAAAGTGATAGATGATGGGATAGAAGGCATACTAAAAAGAAGAGAGGAAGCAGAAAGCACTGCTGATGTTCCATCTGAGAAAAGTGCTGCTTCAGTGGCAGGTCCCAATGCACGCCAATATGTTAGCGCAGAGGATTTGAAGAAAAGCTTCGTGCTTCCAGCAGAAGAACCGCGTCAACAAGATGTCGGCAGTTTGCCTCAGGCTTCTGCAACAAATACTGATACACAAACTCCCCTTCAGTCATCACAGACAGCTGCTTCAGAAAAGAGTCCTACTGTCTCTACAGTGGTTGATCATCAAGTGACGAATGATGATCTTGATGCGGCATCAGCTGCTGTAGATCCTGATAAATTAAAACACCCTACATTGGAACGTCCAAAACGTGATGTTAGACCTCCAACAAGAGAACGAGATGTAGTCAAGCCATATGATTCCTCTTCTGTGTCGTCTTTAGAGGCTACATCGAAGGTACCTCCTGTAATAAAGATCATTGAAGACAATGAACCACCTGAACATCATGATTCAGTGGGGCCAAATGATCCTTTTAGTTTGGGATATTCAAATAAGTTAGTAGTAGATGAAGCAGAGGGTGCTCTCAAAGGGCCGTCATTACCTTTAGTTGATGCAACAAAGATTGATGCTACAGGACTGAGTGGTACAATAAGTACAGAACCTGCCTCACCATCACCTGATAAAAAAACAGGGAGTAAAGAGGACCACTTTGATAACGTTTCACTTCCAGATGATGATGCAGGTGAGCTTACGAAATTAAAAAATGCAATAGCTGCAGCAACAACAAAATACACCAATTTTAATCAAAGCGGGGGCGTTGGTGATGACAATAATAGAGGGATGAACAGTACAATGTGGTTTAAATGGCGCCA
>DAHWEW010000063.1:0-8867 GCA_027326225.1 Legionellaceae bacterium | reverse complement strand
AATGATTAAAATAAAATCAATTCGTTGACTTTATAGCCACGTAAGGTTATAATCATGATTTTCCGAAAAAGAGGTAAATCATGGAACCTGAAAAAACGCCTACCGTAATATTTTTGAGAACCATTAATCTAAATAATGCCGCAGAAACTTACGTTGATGCTCTTGTTAGAAGTAAAAGCGTACCCCCTTTACATCCGACTTTGGTATCGGCTATAGATATGATTGAGCAAAAAATAAAAGAGATTCCTGCCATCTTTGTATCTATGCAAGATGACAGACTTATTCTTGTACGTAGGATTATTAAACAAGTCGCTACAGAAAGAGGGTTATTTAATTTTCCTGCTGACGATGTATTTAATACCGCTGCTTCTGAAAGCTTTGCGCCAAAATAGGTTCTTTGTTGTTATCGCTGATGTTCGGCGCAAATCTTTAATAAGTCATCTGGGTGTCTTGCAATAAATTCTGGTTGATGCTTTACAAGAAGTTGTTCAGAATGGTAACCCCAGGTGACTGCAATTGATTTTATTTTGTTCTTTTTAGCCGCTTCGATGTCTCGTGTTTCATCACCGATATAAAATGTTCTTGTTTTATCTATTTGATAAGATTTGATGGTTTTCTTTAATAAACGCCTTTTCGATAAAAATTGAGATTCAGTATGAATAAAATCAAAGAAATGAGCGACATCATGCGTTTTTAGCCACGAGGAAACATTGTCAATAGAATTCGACGTTAATATGCCTAATGAAAACTGTGCCAGATGTAGCGACTCGATCACTGGTAAAATATGGGCGGCTGGCTCTAGATTGGGCATTTCATTTTTTAAATGACGTCTCATTTGTCTAATCAATGTAGGGATTTGATAGAGAGGAATGTGTAATGATTGAATCAATTCTTTGGTAGATAATTCTTTCAATGTTTCTATTTCTTTATCAGAGATGGTTTTAAAGTTGTATGTCTTAGATAACAAGATGGCTTTTTCTATCACACAATTCAAACTATCAACCAATGTTCCATCAAAATCAAATAACAAATACATGATTGTTGTTCCAAAGAATGAGGGTATCTATGCCAAATGTCATCATGATTAAGTATGTTTGTTGGCATAACGTTGCGAAAACCGTTTGTGGGCATATTTTGCCTGTTCTTCTGTCACAATATCCACTTCATTACCAAACAAATCTACCCGAGCAGTCTTGGCTTTTTGACAACTAAGATACATGGGTGAAGCACTATAATAGTTCAAGGCTTCTCTGAGCATTTTTTTGCTAAAAGGGGGCGATTCAAGTCTTTCATAAAAATCAATAATATCATCAAAGATGCCAATTTTAAGAGGTTTCATTTGGTTGCCTTTTTTAAAAAAGGCAGCTGGAAAATTTTCTATCAACCAATCAATGACTTGCAGTTTATCTTTTTTGGCAATTTCATGTTGCTGATCCATATCAGTACTCTAGCATTGTTAAAACCATTCAAAGCTATCATATCTAAGTAGTTCTTTGCAAAAGTTAGCGCTTTGCCACTCACCACGTTGCGGCAAACATCAGAAAAGAACTTCGTCTAAACAACCTATCACTTGCCCTCTTGGTACCTTCTGAGACATCTCCGATCACATGTGTTGTTCGAGATGACGCACATTTTAACTGGCGCTTTCCTCAAAAGGGCAAGCGCACTCGAAAAGACGCTGACAGTTACGATATTTTTTGTTTTATTTGGTTTTATTTGATGCAAGAAATATCTCAATATACGTTGAGACAATATTGGTTTTTACATGTTATAAGGACTTGTATATAAAATAACGTATTGATTTATATTAATATTATTTTTTTGATGGGTTTGTGATGCAGGGAATATTTCGGCAAGTTGCCTTGCATATGAGCAATAGTGCTGCTAAATTTAACTTATGACTTCATAGGGAACAGAAGTCTTCATTAAAGGGATTTAAAATCAGAGGGATCTGAAGTTCAAGGACGAACTACCCGAACGACAGTTCGGGTGAGAAAACTGTGATGAAGGCCAGGGCAAAAGCCCTGGCTTTTTTTTATGCTATAGCGTACTTGGTATGTGATAGATAGTTTCGATCTGGGTAATATGCAAAAACAATAGAGCCGCCTTTGATGGTGTTGATGACGGGTTTCGCTAGGGTTTTGGCAATAGAAGGACAACCCCAGCTTCTTCCTGCTCTTCCGGCTTTTTTAATGAAATCAGGTTCAACATACCACGCGCCATGAATCACAACTCGGCGATTGTAGGCATTGTCATTGAATCCTTTCTCTAATCCTTGTAAATTCAAAGCATACCCTTTGGAACCCATATAAGTGTCACGAGTCAGATAGGTTCCAAGGCTTGTGGCTTTACTTGAAGGTTGATTGGAAAAATGGTTTGGAGTGGTCATGCCAGAATTTTGGCCATGTGCTACATACGTATTGTATAAGAGCTTTTCTCGATTCACATCAAAAATCCACATCCTTTGTTTTGATGAGGGTAAGGAATAATCAATGACAGTGAGAACAGGTTTTTTTACAGAGCCTTTAGCGGCCGCTTTTTGATAAGCTGTAAGTGCTAGCTTAAGCACTCTTTTATTCAGCTGAGGGGCTTTTTGACCTAAGTGTTGTACTTCTGTGTTAATGTTAAAAGCAGGCTTGGCAGATATTGCAGTGCCTGATGTCAAATTGCTGGTAAGAACCGCGATTGAAATTAGCGTAAGTATTGTATTCATAATGCTCCTTTCTTCTTGTTCGTTGCCTCAAATTAAGACATACAAAGCTGGCTATTATATTAACAAGTGACCCAAATGTAAAACCACAAGAAAAAAGAATATGGAATTAGACATAATATGAATCATTTCAATGAGTTACACTCTGTATGTACGGCACAGAATGTGCAATTGTAGCACAAGTAGGTATTAATTTCAACATGCAAACTGTTCATAATAAGGTTTTGGTGGGCTAAATTCGATCAGTTAATGTTAAATTAACTCTATTTTTTAGAGCGTTTTTTCTGTTTTTTCTTCAAATGTTGCTGATATCAGGGCGTCTATGAGTATAATATGATTGACTAGATGCATATTGGGAGGAGACATGTTTGATAGGCGTTCTTTACCATCCCCACAAGGATTACGAGCAATAATCAATGATGCTTATCGAGCAGATGAGTTTAAGATTGTTTCGGAACTGATTGATTCAGCCATTCTAGATGATCATGTAACCAAAGCTGTGCGTGAAAGAGCCATTCAATTGGTTGAGTTGGTACGTTCTGAACGAAAAAAAACAACCGGTATTGATTCATTTTTAACACAATACTCCTTATCAAGTGAAGAAGGCATTGCATTGATGTGTCTTGCAGAAGCACTGTTACGAGTTCCTGACAATAAAACCATTGATCATTTGATCAAAGATAAATTGAGTCACCAAGATTGGAAGTCACATCGTGGGCAGAGCCAGTCATTTTTCGTCAATGCGACAACCTGGGCTTTGATGCTCACAGGTAAAGTATTATCCAGAGGAAAAGCGGAGTCCACTTTAAGTACTGCCCTAATGAAGGTGGTTAATCGCAGTAGTGAGAGAGTGGTGCGTGCGGCAGTTGATAAAGCCATGCGAATCATGAGTAAACAGTTTGTCATGGGTCGCACGATCCATGAAGCCTTGTCTCGCGCTAAAAAAAATGAAGCACAAGGATATCGTTATTCTTATGATATGTTAGGTGAAGCAGCGTTGACGGCAAAAGATGCCGAACGCTATTTTAACGCATACAGTGATGCCATTGAAGCAATTGGTCAATCAACCACCAAAAGATCGGTTATTGAAAACCCTGGTATATCGATTAAGCTCTCTGCTTTGCACCCTCGATATGAAGAGTCTCAGCATGAGCGGGTCTTATCGGAATTACCGCCTAAATTGCTTAAGTTAGCTCAAATGGCTCATCACTATCATATTTCTTTGACCATTGATGCAGAAGAATCCGAACGTCTTGACTTGTCTCTTGATGTCATTGAAAAGGTTTTTGGTGATGTGAGCTTGCAAAATTACAATGGGTTTGGAATGGCCATTCAATCTTACCAAAAACGCGCTTTTTATCTATTAGATTGGGTCGCTACTCTAGCCAGGAGTAAAAAAAGGCGGATCATGGTTCGTTTGATCAAAGGTGCTTATTGGGACAGTGAAATCAAAAAGACTCAGATGCAAGGGTTCACTGAATACCCTGTCTTTACTCGTAAGGTATTTACTGATGTCTCTTTTCAAGCTTGTGCTAGAAAATTGTTAACGATGACAGACGCTATCTATCCCCAGTTTGCCACCCATAATGCCTATTCTGTTGCGCTTATTTTAAATCTGGTCGGTGATTATCGCGATTTTGAATTTCAATGTTTGCATGGAATGGGAAATGAGCTTTATGAACAAATAGTACCTAAAGAAAAGTTAGGCATCCCTTGTCGTATTTATGCGCCTGTGGGTAGTCATGAAGATTTATTGCCTTACTTGGTGCGAAGATTATTAGAAAATGGAGCCAATTCTTCATTTGTGAATCGTATCGTAGATGAAAAAGCGCCCATAAGTGCATTGGTCGAAGATCCTATCACAAAAGCTGAACATTTTCTTGATAAAATCAATCAGAATATCCCTTTGCCCCAATCGATTTATTTACCACAACGCCTGAATTCTACAGGAATCGACTTTACAGATAGAAAAATAGTGCATGAACTCCAACAACAGTTTGATAAGCAGAAACATGAGCGATGGAAGGCTAAGCCCATTCTTGCTGGTAAAAAAATAACAGATGCTTTGGGTGCTGTTCTATGCTCGCCTCAAAATCCAGATGTTCAAATTGGCCAGATAGTGACTGCTACGCCAGATGATATTGAATGGGCGCTTACCAAAGCTGAAAAAGCCTTTGACTCTTGGAGTAAAACGTCAGTGAGTGAGCGTTGTAAAGCTATTTTGCAGTTTGCAACCTTACTGGAAGAAAACTTATTTCAATTACTCGCTATGACTTGTCTGGAGGCGGGTAAAACCTGGCAAGATGGTGTTGCAGAAGTACGAGAAGCCATTGATTTTTGTAGATATTATGCAGCTCTTGCTGAGACATTGATGTCAAAAGGCGTGCAGCTATTGGGTTATACGGGTGAAACCAATGAATTAAGTTTACACCCTCGGGGCATTGTGCTTTGTATCAGTCCATGGAATTTTCCGTTGGCTATTTTTACTGGACAAGTCGTGGCGGCTTTGGTGACTGGTAATGTTGTCATTGCAAAACCGGCAGAGCAAACGTCTATGATTGCAACCTTTGCTACCGAACTCATGATTAAAGCCGGGATCCCCTCTGGTGTGATTCAATTATTAACAGGCACAGGAGAAACGGTAGGTCATGCATTGGTTGCTGATCTAAGGATCAAAGCAGTTGTCTTCACAGGCGGAACTCAAACAGCCGCTTTAATCAATACCACTTTGGCGACGAGAGGGGGAGAGCTGATTCCACTCATTGCCGAAACAGGTGGGCAAAATGCGATGATTGTTGATTCTACAGCATTGCTTGAACAAGTGGTGGTCGATGTTTTGACCTCTGCTTTTGGCAGTGCTGGACAGCGTTGTTCTGCATTAAGGGTGATATATGTACAAGATGATGTGTATCCTCGATTCATCGAATTATTAAAAGGGGCTATGGCTCAATTAGAAATGGGGGATCCAACATGGCTCTCTACTGATGTGGGACCTGTGATTGATAAAGATGCCTTTACTGTACTGCACTCTCATGTGACTGAGATGCAAAAGAAATACGAAGTGATTTATCAATGCGAATTGAAAGACAAAAGTGCTAAAGGGTATTTTTTTCCTCCAACGTTGATTGCCATTGATCACATCAATGCCTTAAATAAAGAGGTATTTGGGCCCGTTTTACATGTGATAGCTTTTAAGCGAAAAGCACTGGATGATGTGATTCAACAAATCAATAACACCGGTTATGGATTAACTTTAGGGATTCATAGTCGCATTAATCAAACCGTGGAGTATATTAGAGAGCGAGTTCATGTGGGAAATTGCTATGTGAATCGGAGCATGATTGGCGCGGTTGTTGGATTACAGCCATTTGGTGGCGAAGGGTTATCTGGAACTGGCCCCAAAGCGGGTGGCCCTCATTATTTGATTCGGTTTTGTATTGAGAGGACTTTTACCGTTGATACCACAGCGGCGGGTGGAAATGCGAGTTTGATGTCTTTGCCTGATGAATGGCCATAGAGCGTGTGATTTTCATAAGAGTAGACTCAACGTAGGTAATGTCTTTGCATGCATAGCAAGTAAGAACTCACGACCTTCAGGATTTGCCGCGAGCTGATATCCTTCTGTAATTGAACTCTCTTCCCAAACCCTAGATGGAATGGCATCTAGTACATGAGGAAAGCGTTCTAGAAACAACTCCAGAAATGTTCTTCCTAGTGGATTTGAAGAGAGGTTATATATGATAGTCGCGTGTGTATTGCCACTTACTCCATAACTTGGTTTTGCCCCCCATACTTCAACAGGGATTGTTCCAAGCATATCAGGGCTCAGCATAAATAATTTTTGTAGAAACAAAATACCCTGTTCATTCCTGCTTAAGAAATAGAGTGGTGCATAATCTGCACTGTGATATTGAGCGTTAGAATTATCTGGTAGTCCCCAAGATGTTTGATGGATGTTACATAATATTTGAGGACATTTTTCAAATAACAAATGAAGGAAGTCCACGCCTATAGGGTTTGCACACAAACACAATAAAGGAGAAACCTCTGTTTCGTTACCCATGCTATCTTGAACTCGCAAGCCCCAAATATGAGGAGGCAAACACTCGATTACATTTGGGGCTTTGTGAATCAGCTCTACTAAGAACTCACTCCCTCCGCGTACTCTGCTGATTGTATATATTGGAGAAGCATTAGAGGAAAATACCCTACACCATAAAATTGGTGGAATGGATGCAATCTCTCCAGGAAATTTTTCAAGTAGCAATCGAAGGAAGCTTATCCCCTCAGCATTACTTGTCAGTCTCATTAGAGGTAATAACCTGCTGGGTATAGCGTTGGCTAGAGACGAATTCCAGATCCTGACTGGTATGTCTTGAAATAAAAAAGGATAATTTTCAAGTAATGTCTTTAAAAGCGTACGACCTTCAGGAGCATTTGCTAAGTGTAAAAAGGTTGACATATTGACTTCAGAATCTGCCGTTTGTAATGGTTGTAAATACAATGTTTCATGAGACATGGTTTCAAACACTTCAGGAACTTTGCTCAGCAATAATTGCAAGATTTCAATGCCCTCTGCGGTTTCAGCAAGCATATAGAGCGGTGTCACGTTGAAGTTAGGACTAGAAGTATTTGTGCAAGGCCTTCTCCAGGTATCATATGGAATGGCTTGAATGATATCTGGATACTTATCAAGCATTATATGTAATAAAGTATTCCCTTCTTGAAATTGTGAGAGGTAAAACACAGGCGTTGTATTGTCGAACTCAAGCGCTAACCCCCATGTTTCAGGTGGAATAGCGAGGATCACTTGAGGATACTTTTCAAGCAACATGAGAAGAAATTGGATGCAATTTGCACAGAGATAAAAAAATACGGTAGCGTTGTTTGCTATATGGCCCTGTATACTTAGGGGATGCGCCCAACTTTCTTTTGGAATGGTTTCGATCACCTGAGGATATTGTTCAAGCAATGACCTCAGGAATAGAAGACCCTCACGATGTCTTGTCAGGAAAAATAACTGGGTTATATGTGGGCTATTAACTGCTCTTTCGGTAAGGGTTAAAACCAATGCATCAGGAGGGATGGCTTGGATCACTTCAGGACATTGTTTTAGCAGTGATTGCAAGAATTGAATACCAGGATCACATGAAGTTAAATTTGATAAAGGAGTTTTGTTTTCAGAGTTTCCTGCAGCCTTGGTCAGTGGTAAACCCCAAGCTGACGCCGGAATGGCTCGGATCACGGCTGGGCATCTATCAAGCAATGATTGCAAGAATTGAATACCTTCTGTTTGAGTGGTCAGCATAAATAGTGGTGTAAAATGGGCGAACTCTTCTGTCTTTCTTGCTAAACTCCAAGTTGAGGCAGGAATGGTTTCAATGATTTCAGGACATCTTTCAAGCAATAGCCTCAGACAACGCATCCCTTCAATATTCGATGAAAGCCAATAGATAGGAGTCGTGTCTCTGTCTTTTGATAGTTCTGTACCGTGGGCTAAAAACCATGCTGAATGAGGAATTTTTTTAATCATTTCAGGATGGTTTTCGAGCATCCATTTTAAAAAAAGAAAGCCTTCATCTGTTCCTGATAGCCAATACAAGGGAGTGAACTGAGAGTTTTCATAAGTTAATGGCAAACCCCAAGTTTCATGAGGAATGGCAAGAATCACTTCAGGACATTTTTTCAGTAATGATAGTAAAAATGTTCGACCTTCAGGAGTTACAGTAAGGCCATATAAAGGAGTAGCGTTTGCATATTCCTCTGCACTATCAAGAAGAGCCACTCCCCAGGCAGCAGATGGAATGGCTTTGATCACCTGAGGGCAGGTGTCTAGCATGGATTGTAAGTAAAGAACCCCTTCAAGTTGGTGCGAAAGACAATATAAAGGAGTGTGATTCACCTGAATCCCATTTTGGTTTTTTATGAGCACGGTCCAACTGGCAGGAGGAATTCTACTAATCACTGTAGGGCATTTTGTCAGCAGAGAACGTAAAAATAAAATACCCTCCCTCATTGTGGAGAGCAAATATAAAGGGCTTAAACAGGACTTATCAGCATTAACCCCTGTTTCTCGAGACGACACCAACCCCCATGCTTCTGTAGGAATTTTTTCAATCACTTCAGGTAGTTTATCTAGTAGCAATTGCAAACACTG
>DAHWEW010000062.1:0-8873 GCA_027326225.1 Legionellaceae bacterium | reverse complement strand
TTATATATTTTAAGTCGACAACTGACCAAAACACGAGGGGTTGAAAAGCTCATAGAATTAGGCTCTAGCTACATTGGGGATGCATTTCATTGTGATGTCATTGCTTTATCTTATCAAAAAGGACATTTGGACATTCAATTTAGTTACCCCAATAACCAGTTTATAGACACCAAAGAATTGAGCATAGCGGAGTGGGTTTATGAAATGGGTCAACCCGCAGGTCTTGGGACAGATACTTTATCTTTCTCAAAAGCACTCTATTTACCATTATTGACTGCAGAAGGATCAATAGGGGTACTTAGAATTGAACCAAGAACTCCTGAGCTTTTGACGCCTGAACAAATGGAATTATTGGGAGCATGCGTCAATCAAGTCACCCTTGCACTAGAAGTAGATAGGATTCATGAAAAGAATAAAAAAAGAGAATTGAAAATGAAAACGGAACGTGCCCGAATTTCATTGTTAGAAGCCATATCTAATGATTTAAACATGCCATTAAAAACCATTTTGGGTGCTGCGAGTGAATTACGTGACATGAATGATGATCATATCAAAGCCTTAGGGGTCAAAATTGATTATGAAATGGACAAACTCAGTCAGCTCAACAACAATATTTTTCGCATCATTCAACTTGAATATAAAGAAATCAACGTCAAAAAAAAATCAGTCTCTTTAAAATCAATTATCAACTTCGTGGTCAATATTTCGAAGACAGCCCTCAAAGAAAGACCCGTTTACATTAATTTACCTGCCGATTTACCCATGATCCCCTTACATAAGGGACTTATCCACGAAGTTTTCATCAATTTGATCGATAATGCTGTCAAATTTACACCTCCAAAATCACCTATCACCATAACCGCTCATCTTGAACATCAAAAAGTCGTGGTGAGTGTTGAAGACACAGGACCTGGGGTGCCTCTTGAAGAAAAAGAGAAGCTTTTTGAAAAGTTTTACCGTGGAAAACAGTTGACGACTGTGCGAGGGCTGGGATTAGGTTTAGCCATTTGTCATAAAATCATCTTAGCGCATGGTGGGATAATTTGGGTCGAAAATCTGGAATCAGGAGGCGCTGCTTTTCGTTTTTCATTGCCTCTCGAAAAAACGCTTTTGTAACTGGTTACGATAACAACTCACTGTGAACTGATTTGCTTTTAGGTGAAGACTCACCATGCCACACTCTACTGTGTTCAAAACGGGAATTTGACGGGTGCGATAGGTGGTCATGGCTTTGTTGTGTGGGAAGTGATAGCGATTATCAAAACCATACGAGACGATGGCGTATCTTGGCAGCACCTGCCCAATGAAGCGTTCTGAAGAGGATGAGTTACTGCCATGGTGTGGGACCAGAAGAGCAGTGGATTCTAATTGGTGACCATATTGTTTGATTAGATATTGTTCGGCTACTTTTTCTATGTCGCCAGTGAATAGTATTTTTCCGTGACGATTGCTTACTTGTAAGATACATGAATGATTATTCTTAGAGCCTATAGGGTATTCTATTGGAAAAAAACGAAACAAAACATCATCCCAGTGCCAAGTGGGATGCTGATGACAAGAGACGCCGTGTTGATAATAAGTGGGATCATCCACAATCAGTTCAAAGTTGTGATATCTTTCTTCAAGAGATAAGAGCCCTCCACGATGGTCAAGATCGGGATGGCTGATGATGATTGTATCAATATGATTAATTTGAAGTTTGTTGAGATATGGGATAATGACGAGCTTGCCCATATCATTTCCTTGATATAATTTCATGCCCGTATCATATAAAAGCACGTGTTTGGCTGTTCTGACCACAATAGCTAATCCTTGTCCCACGTCTAACACATCTATTTGGGCATCGCCATTTTTAATGTTGTCATAGTAGGGAAAAAAGGATGCGATGATGATTAAACCATGACAAAAGAGAAATCTTTTGATGGGTAATGAAACGAGTAATGCCATAGCAAGCATGAAAGCAAGGGGTGCAATCGCAGTAACATAGGTCAAATTAAAGTGAAAAAGCGCGAATGAATCAAACCATCTGAGGCAGTTAAGCAAACCCGTGATAGAACATTTGAGTAAAAACACACTCCCTGGGATAACAAACCAAGGACTTAGAAATGCAATGAGGAGTGCTTCTGGCACAATAAGAAAACTAACCCAAGGAATGGCTATAAGATTTGCGATGAGGCCATCTAATGAACCATAGGAAAACCAATAGAGCGATAATGGCATTAATCCAAACATGCATGCGAATTGCATGGACAGCATTTTTCTGATCCCATGGACTTTAAATCTCTGGTTAATGATGATTAAAATGCCAACAGCAATAAATGAAAAGTAAAATCCAAGCATAAATACAGAGTGAGGTTCTAGCAAAAGAACCACGAACAAGGCATAACGCCAAGATTGCCATGTGCTCATTCGTTGAGGTAGAAAATAGTGCAGCAATAGCAATGAGCACGCAAAAAACGAACGTTGGGTCGGGACTGAAAATCCAGCAATTAAAGCATAAGCAAAGGAGATGCAAATAGCAGCCAATGTTCCTATTTTTTGTGCGGGATAGGATAAGCAAACCTGTCGAAGACGGCTCCAAAGCCATTTAAATAACCAATAGCTGAGTCCAGCAATTAAGGCGATATGCTCACCTGAGATATCAATCAGATGGGTGGTGCCGGTTCGACGAAAGAGATCCCATTCTTCTTTATCAATATGATGGGTTAAGCCTAAGGTTAACGCTTGAAAAACACCTAAAAGCGCTTCATTTGGAACGAGTGATTCCAAACGAGATGCTAGGTATTCACGAAGTTGTAGTAAAGGAAAATGATGGGTTTTAAGAGAGAGAGGTTGGATACTTTTGATAGTGCCTATCCAGTGAATATGCCGAGAGGATAATAAGCGAACATAATCAAATCCCCCAGGGTTACTTAGATTAATGGGCTTTTTGACTTTAGCGACGATGGATACATACTGACCACTATGGAGCAATGGGCAATGTGTGTAACAAGATAGTAGGATGTTGGTATTTACGTTGTGATCATTCAGACGAAGGGCTAAAAGTTGGAATTGAGTTCTGGTTGGAGACTGTGCAGGAATCGACGTGATATAACCTTTAAGCGTTGCATTTTGGATGAGTGAAGTGTTTGGCATTCCTTGGTCACTGATGAACCATTCATGGCATATGCATAAGACAATGGCCGCGAGAAACGAGAAACAATAAATCGCTTTGGGTCTGAAAAAAAAGATAGCGCCTAATAGGCATAAGGCATAACTACTTTTAAAATAAAAAAAAGCAGTCCCTGCAAAAAAGCAAAGAATTTCCATAAATGCTCAGGTTGGACACGTAAGCAGTCATGACTTTATATCAAATTGGACAAAGCCTCAATATTTCGACAACAATTCTCATTTTAGAGGCAAACAATCGTTAAGAACCTGTCTTCACAGTCTACTAGGCTGGCCGAAATGGGTTGATTTTCTGCGGTCCGTTGCTCACATACTCCTCTGTATGCTGCGCTACGGTCCTCTAAAATCAACCCATTTCATCTCAGCCTAGCGACTGTGAAGACAGGTTCTAAGACCTACGTCATCCCGAACAACGAGAGGGATCTCCTGATATTTAGGAGATGTCTCGCAAAGCTCGACATGACGTGCGTATTATGGATGCCTGTCTACCTTAATTGTATACTGTGACTCCGTTTTCAAGCAGACACGTGTAAATAGATTTGTCAGTCATTGGCGTGAAATCGTTTGCATTTAATACTTGATACGTTAAGGTCAGTGTGTCGTCGTCAGCAATCTTATATTTAACATAATCATAGACAGGCTTGTTCGGCATGCTGTGATTATTTAAGGTGAAATGAGTGAGTGAGGTGGCCATATATTTATTGAACACTTGAATCGCTTTAGGGGTATAAACACTGATTAATTCCGGGCCATTTTTGTTGCTAGCGGAAATACATTTTGAGAGATCAATCGTGATATGAATGGTTTGGCCATGAATGACTGCTGATTTGATGTCGCTAAAATGCGGTAATTCATTGGCGAAAGAGAGGGTTGATAAGAGTAGAGAGGGTAACAGGGTATATAATTTCATTGTTTGCATCCTTTAAATGGTCATGTTCATCCACCAGGTGCTCTCCTGAACGCCACACAGAAATGAGCAACGAGTTTAGGGGAGGGCAGTATAGCACTGCTGGACCATTGCCTCAAAATCTTGCCCATGATAGAGTTTCAAGTTCTCTAAATTTCAATTTTTTAGCCCGAGTCGTTCAGCTTGTGTCAAGGCGGACAAACAATGAAGTCTAGTAAGCTCAGAAAAATGTACTTATGGTTGATTGAGTTATCGCCTCATTTACGCAGCCTTTTGATTCGAACTCTTTATAATACGTATGTTAGATATAATAAACCTCAAAAATCTATCTTTTTGAATTACGGTTATCATGATGATGCTGTCTTATCTTTACATCAGAAAGATGAACTCAATCGATATTTTATTCAGCTTTATCATCGGGTTGTTCGCGACATTGATTTAGAACACAAAGATGTGGTTGAAGTGGGATGTGGGCAAGGTGGAGGAGGCTCTTTTTTGATAGAGTATAAAAATCCTCGCTCCTATATTGGGATTGATTTGTCTGCTAAAGCAATTCAGATCTGCAAGCACAATTCCAAGTTTGCAGAAGCAAAATGGTTGCAGGGTTCTGCAGAGGCTTTACCTATTCCCGACGAAAGTATAGATGTTGTCGTTAATGTAGAATCATCCCACTGTTATTATTCAATGGAACAGTTTTTGCATGAAGTGTGGCGTATACTCCGACCCAATGGGTATTTTGCGTTCACTGATCTCCGCAACATTGAGCACGTTAAAGCGCTAGATGATGCCTTGCAATCATCCAATATGCGAATCTTGCAACGCATGGATATTACCCAGCAAGTCATCGATTCATTGGATTATGTCTCAGATAGACGAAAAACACAGATCAACGCAACATTTCCACGATTTTTACGTCAGTCCATACGCGAGCTATGTGCAGTGAAGGGGTCTAGTACTTATTTGGGATTTATCAGCGGACGACGGAAATATTTCTATTATTTATTACAAAAGTCGAGCATCACATCACAATAGCATGATGAAGAATGACTGACCCACTCAAGATGACGCTATCAATAAGGAGCTGATGATGTCGAACAGAGATAACGAGGATATCGATCACATCAATCGTCAGGAAGAATCTATTGCTATCGTTGGGATGAGTTGTCGTTTTCCTAAAGCAGATGATATCGATGCGTTTTTATCGTTACTAGAAAACGGCGCTAGCGGTATGGCCGATATTTCTCTCGAACGTTGGGATAATCAGCACTATTACGATGCGAATGTTGATGCTCCTGGTAAACTCTATATCAAACAATTGGGTTTGATCAGTCATATCAAAGATTTTGATGCGGATTTTTTTAATATCAGCCCTCGTGAGGCCAAGTTTTTGTCACCCCATGTGCGTGTGTTTTTAGAAACCTGCACGCATGCCCTTGAACATGCAAACATCCCGCTTGATGCAATCAAGCACAGTCAAACGGGGGTGTTTGTGGGTTGTAAAGTCGATGACTTTGTACGACTTTTGGCTCATCAAGAGGTCAGTCTGGAAGAGTTAGATATTTATTACGCAACCGGTACCGCGTCTCATGCATTGCCAGGGCGCGTGGCTTATGCGTTTGACCTTCAAGGACCATTACAATCAATTGATGCTGCCTGCTCTTCTTCGATGACCGCTATTCATAATGCTTGTATGAGTTTGCAAGCAGGTGAATGTGATATGGCCATTGCAGGGGGAGTCAACATCGTTTTGACCCCTGAAGGCAATATTGCTTTGTCGAGGGGGAAAGTGTTGTCACCTGAAAGTCGATGCAAAACATTCAGTGAAGATGCTGATGGTTATGCACGGAGTGAAGGATGTGGTGTACTTATCTTAAAGCGCCTCAGTACAGCCATCAAAGACAAAGACTATATCCATGCCGTGATTAAAGGATCTGCGATTAATAGCAATGGCACTAGTGAGGGATACATGGTTCCCAGAGCGAGTGCACAAGAAGCGGTGATAAGAACGGTACTTGCCAAAGCACAATTATCCCCCAGTGATATCGACTATATTGAGGCGCATGGAACAGGTACACCTGTGGCTGATCCCATTGAAATGAACACATTGATGAACGTGTATGGGTCGGCTCATGACAGCGAACATCCAGTCTATATCAGTTCTGTCAAAACAAATATAGGACACTCTGAAAGTGCCGCGGGAGTTGCAAGCATTATCAAAGCTGTGTTGAGTCTAAAAACCCATCACATTTTCAAACATCTTAATTTTAAAACATTAAATCCAGCCATCCAATTACACAATGCCGTCATTCCTTTGCGAACGATGGACTGGCACAAGGAGCATGCTAAGAGGTATGCGGCAGTGAGTTCATTTGGGATTAATGGGAGCAATGGGCATTTGATTTTAGAAGAAGGACCTGTCGACACCCATCATAACCATAAGCCGCCTTTAGAAGAATCAATCCTCTTGATCTCTGCAAAAAGTAAAAAAGCGCTTGAGTTACTCCTATTAAGCTATCAAACCTATTTAGCCAAAACCCCTCATGCCTATGCAGACATTTGTTACACAGCAGCCACTTGCCGAAGCCACTTTATGTTTCGGGTTGCTATCAAAGCGTGCAATGTACAACAAGCACTCTCTATGATTTCAAACAATGAATATACGATGTATGAAGTCAAAAAAGAAAAACAATATGCACTAAAATCACCCTATACTTTGGATGAATTACAATCAGCTTATCAGGAAGGTTTGTCGATTGATTGGTCTGACTATTATCAATCACTGTCTCATCCTTTTATGAAAGTATCATTACCTTTATATGAATTTGATCGTAAAGAATATTGGTTTGCTGATAAAGAAAAGACAAAAGAGGTGCCCATACCCAAAGATTGGTGCTTTCAACTGCAATGGCAGTCACAACCTCATGCAACCCACAATGACATTTTTTTAGGCGATCAATGGCTTTTGATAGGGGATAAAGACCTTGCACTAGATTTTATCGCACAAGATTTTCATATTTTGTTAGAAGAGGATAACCCACCTTTAGAACAATTGCATGGCATTATTTTTGCAATGGGCTTCGATTCCATGACCACTGAGGATATGGATCTCCATTTGGAATGGCAAAAAAATATCCTGAAAAAATTATTGCATGTGGTGAAAATCTTAAATGAGAAAGAGGTGACCCTACGGTTAGTCATCCTGACAACAAATGCAATCGCAGAATTTCAAGATGACACAACAGCGTTAGGCGCAACGTCGCTTCCTGGGTTTTGTAAAACTTTGGCCCTAGAGTTGCCTCAGTATCAAAGTGTTCTGATGGATTTCAATAAAATTGATAAGAAAACCATGGTAGCACAAGTGGTTCATGAGATACGGTATCATCATGGGCGGTTTTATGAACCCATTGTTCGATATCTTGGAGATAGTCGCTCGGTTCCTAGAATTAAAAAGCAGGGTTTACCTGACAAAATACAACACATTCAAGGGCCAGGACGCTACCTGATTACAGGCGGCACAGGAGGATTGGGGTTGGTCACGGCAGAAGCACTCTTATCAATGGGTGCGCGTGAAGTCATCCTGATTGCAAGACATGTGGATAAGCCAGCTTTAAAAACCACCCTCCAAAAGATAAGCGCCCACTATCCAGAGTGCATGATTCGTACGGTTCATTTGGATATCACTGACAAAAAGAATGTACAACAGTTGTTATCTGAGATGAACTCGGATGGTTTGTTAAAAGGCATTATTCATGCCGCAGGTGTATCGATGAATGCGCCACTTTTACACCACCAAGATAAAGACATTGATGATTTATTTTCTGCTAAGGTTCAAGGGGCCTGGCTTTTGCATGAACTGACGTTGCATTATTCTCTTGATTTCTTTGTCGTTTATTCTTCTATTTCTTCAGTTTTTGGTAGCAATAAAGAATCTGTCTACAGTGCTGCCAATAGTTTTTTAGATGCGCTTATTGCTAAACGTCATGCTTTGGGATTGGTCGGTACGGCTATCCAGTGGGGGCCTTGGGCTGAAGTTGGGATGGCTGAAAAAAGAGCGCGCCATCTTGGGTTACCAGATGCCTTTATTCATCAAGGACAAGGGCTGGCATTACTGAAAAGACTCATCAATGGCTCATTGACTCATACAACCATTATTCCTCCAGCATACCTCACCTTTATGCTGGATTTTGTTCCTAAACCTTTACCTGCTTTATATCAATCTTTATCAGATGATTTGGGCAAGGTTGAAGCAGATTTCGCGCCCAATCTATCTTCTTGGTTTAAGGATTATTTAAAGAGAGACGATGCAGAAAAGCTTTCAGCATGCACAGAAGTGTTATCGAGCATCTGTAAAGAAATCTTAAATGTTTCAAGTACTGAGGATATCGAAGAAGATGAAGGATTTTTTGAAATAGGTTTAGATTCGTTGATGATTACAGAAATTGCAACCAAGCTAAAACAAAAGGTGCATCCTGCTATCAAGGTCACAGCGACAACAGGTTTTGATTATCCGTCTATTCAAAAATTTGCCCAGTATCTTGAGGCTGAACTCAGAGCGCTGACAGATACATTAAAGGATCCTAAAGTAACCTCCTACAATGAGGATGATTCCATTGCCATTATCGGCATGAGCTGCTCTTTGCCCAGCGCGCCTGATTTGAAAGCGTTTGAAAAGATGCTTGAAGAAGGACTCTCTGGTATCAAAGATATTCCAATGGAGCGCTGGGATAACAGGAAGTATTATGATCCCAATCAGGATGCGCCTGGAAAATCCTATGTGAAACAGCTAGGGCTCATTGAT
>DAHWEW010000061.1:0-8921 GCA_027326225.1 Legionellaceae bacterium | reverse complement strand
ACTGATTTATCGCTTGGTGATAACGATAGCACTGAATGTTTCTGCAACAGGCATTCGTGTCAGTGACATTCATTTAATGACCACAGCATTGGTTCTTGTGACACTGGTTTTATCTAAAAAATCGAGGAGAAATCTCTCATGCTCCATTTAGAAAATATTTCCGTATCGTTCAATCAACAGATGACTTTAAAGAAAAAGGTCATAGATGGCTTAAACTTAACGCTTGATTCGGGCGATTTTATGCATGTGTTAGGTCATAATGGCGCAGGTAAGTCCACATTATTAAATCTCATTGCAGGGCTTATTATCCCAGACGAAGGAGAAGTCATTCTCGATGGCAAGAAAATGACTTCTTTATCTGTTGAAGCACGCGCAGAATGGATAGGCCAAGTGTTTCAAAACCCACAAGATGGCACTTGTGCAGCGTTAACAGTAGAAGAAAATATGGCTTTGGGATGGATGCGTGGGCAGCCAAAAAACTTAAAAAAGGCTTTAGGGCGAAAAGCCAGGCAACTGTTCCAAGAGCTGTTATCGGATTTAGGAATGGGCCTTGAAAACGTGCTTTATCAACCCATGGGGTTATTATCAGGCGGACAACGACAGGCTATTCAGTTGTTGATTGCAACCCTTAAGCCTCCAAAAATATTATTACTCGATGAACACACAGCAGCTCTAGATCCCATTGCCACCGAAATGATTTTGGCTTTAACTGATAAGTTGGTCAAGAAATACCAACTAACTGTGGTGATGATTACCCATCGTCTGGTCGATGCATTGAACTATGGAAATAAAATCATCTTGATGCAACAAGGACGGATTAAAGCACTGTTCAATCAACAGGAAAAAGAGGCATTGACTCCTGAGATGCTTTTATATCAGTTCAACACCTAATCCAGGTTGGTCTGTGGTGCTCAGCATGCCCTTTTCTAAAATAAAGCCGCCTTTTACTATGTCTTTTGCAATATCAAAACTACCATCCAAATCTAAGTATTTGGTTTTAGGGCAAGCTAAGGCGGTATGAAGTGCTGCTGAAATACCGATGATGCTTTCATCCATACATCCCCACATGAGATCAACCTCTGCCCATTGTGCTAAATTGGCCAATTGAAGGGCGGGCGTTATCCCTCCACATTTCATCAGTTTGATGTTGAATATGTTGCAAAGTTTGTGGGGTGCTATCAGACCAAAACCATCGTCTACTGAAATTAAGCTTTCATCGGCCGCGATGATATTTCTGATGGCCAAAGGCAGTTGTTGCAAGTCTTGATTAGCGTGACGAGCAAAGGGCTGCTCAATCAACTCAATATCTAGCTCATTTGTTTTATTTACAAACTTGAGAAGTTGTTCTAACCCATAACCTTGGTTCATATCGACACGAAGCTTGATTTCCTTCGGCAAGCGCTCGCTTAAAACATGAACCATTTCAATGTCTTTATCGACATCTTCGCCGAGTTTTATTTTAATAATTTGAAAGCCTTGAGCCACATATTCAAGCGATTCTCTGATGGAGTCATCAATGTTTTTGATGCCAACGGTGATTGATGTTGGTAAGGTACGATGAGCACGTCCTAGAACATCAACTAAGGGGATCTTGCAGAGTTTTCCATAAGCATCATAAAGCGCTATATCCAGGGCGGCTCTTGCAGCAGGAGAAGATCCTAATTTTGTTTGCAAGGTCTTTGTTAGGGCAGGTAAGCTGTATATAGACTGATTGAGCAACCAAGACAAATGCGACTGATCTAAAGCATTCAGACAGGATGTCATGTTCTCACCAGTGACAAAGTCAATAGGTGCACCAGTACCAAATCCCGTCACGCCATTTTCTAAGGAAAGGGTCACAAAACAGTTCGATACTTTATCGATGGTGATATTTGCTATTCTATAAGGTTTCACCAGTTTAAAATCTTTGCTACCTACTTCAATATGAGTGATTTTCATGGGAGTCCTCAGATAAAATGATGTTTTTTAATATCGGTAGTAAGGTATTTACTCCCTCTTCACGCGGACATAATACAGGTAGTTTTGTTTTTTGCTGAAGTTCTTGCTTTATTTTGGGGAGCTCGTCTTTGTCTATTCCATAGCTATTTAAAGTGATGGCAATGACGCTGGCGCCATAATACTTAACTAACGCGATCTCATCAGTGATATCTGGAATTTTATAGGTATGAGTGGTATCACAAGTATAATACATGCGCCCTGGGCTATGCTGCAAAATAGCATATTGGGCTCCTGCTGAACAGAGAAGTTCAGCGCCACAAGGGCCAGCTGGATTTCTTAAAGCAGATTGTCCTTCGATGAAAATCAATTCCGGATTGGCCTCTGCGACACACGTTAAAATAGCATGTTCCACTTCTCCTGCTACAAAATCATTGAGCGTTGAATCGAGGATGAATCCATAAGACATATTTTGTAACCAACCCGTTTGGCCTGTGTAAATCATCTCAGCTTTTATCCCATGCGCTTGGCATAATTCTTTGAGCATTCCTGCTGTAGTGCGTTTGCCAATAGCACAGTCCATTCCAATCACGGTGATTCTTGGTGTCTTGACCGCACCAATTTTTCCAGTCCACATCGGTAGTTCATGCGCGGGCTTTGGCTTACGGATATCGATGAGACGAACCCCTTTTTCTTTGGCTCTTAATGCGATGAGGGGATGGTCACACAACAAACTATGTAAGCCGCTTACAATGTTTATTTTTGCGTCAATGGCTGCAAGAATGGTCTTTATCAGTGTTTCAGATAAGGCGCCACCCACAGGGGCTACCCCAATGACGCAATAATCAGGCACTCGTTCTAAGCGCTGTAATGCATCGCTCATTGAGGCAAATACAGGTATTTGCTTGTCAACACCCATGACAACCATGCCAGCATCTTTATCCGCATGCTGTTTATCAATGACACCTACAATATGATATCGACTTGCACCGAATATCAGGCCATGGGCTGTTTTGCTTTGTAGTTGATCAAGAAATCCATCGGTAAGAATCAGGGCATTGTTGGTGTTCATCGTCATTCTATTGTTTGAAAAAATAACGATCATATCCAACCTTGGCCATAAAGGGAAGAATCACACAGATTTTACATCCATTGCTGTTTCTAACCGCTCTTTTGTCGATTGATCATGAGAGGTTAACGCGATGGTTGCCTTTCCCAATGCTCTATATAAAGCTCTTTGTTTATCATCGGAAAAGCACGAGACATGTGTTTTGATGGTGGATAGATCGCCTCTATTTATGGGGCCTGTCAGTACTTCTTTGGGCGACGAAGATGTTTCAATATTTGAAATCGTTCCTTTCATCAGACTTACCATCATATTTAGAGCGATTTTTTCCTCTACTCCAGCATCACACAAACAATGGAAGGCATTTTCGGCAAGAGTAACCAAGTAGTTTGAAACAAATACACCAGCAGCATGATAAAGTGATTTTTTTTCTTTTGCTATTTTGTGTGTGATAAAGCCCATGGACTGGAAAAGGGGTTCTATCAATTGTAGTGCGTCAATATCTCCTTCCATCGCACAATAGGTTCCAGCATACTGTTCGACAGAAGTATCCCCAGCAGAAAAGCTTCCCATTGGGTGAACACTAGCCACCAAAGCGCCTTTTCTTTTGGCCGCTGACATGATATCTGAAGTGAGTACCCCACTACAGTGAATAAAAATACTTCCCTGTTTTATTTTTTCAGAACGACAAATCTCAATGCTTGTTTCACAAATATGATCGTCTGGTGTCGTAATGAAAATGATATCTGCAAGCGGGAGGGGTTGTGAGTTAGAAAAATATTGCCCATCGCCAATCCATTGAATGGCTGCCATCGAACTCTCTAAACTTCTGTTGCGCACTCCCGCTATCTTTGCAAGATGATGTTTGACCAGCAAACGCCCGATCGTTTGACCTAATCTCCCTGCGCCAATGATATTGACAACTAATGACATATCACACCCAGAAATAATAACAATGAAACCCTATGGTATCATTGTTGCTTTGTCATCGTCGCTTTAAGCGATTCGGATAAAATCCCGTAATTTTACGGATTGATGTTCTGCAATGGCAAGACTAACCTGAAATTTACTCTGATGGAACAGGGACTGGCTATGATAGAATATTTATTGAATGCGCAAAAGTTTCAATCTTATAGAGCTCTAGATCAGTTTTTAAAAGCAAGCACACCAGAAGACTTCGCCTTCTTTCAAGAAGAGGCAAGCAGGAACTTACGATATTCAAATATTTTTAGTTGTGATTTAATCCCTGAAAAATGCCTGAATGCATTAAGTATTTGCGCGATATTAGGCAAAAGAGAACATGTTCGATATCTTCTCTCTCTGGGATGTACCCCTCCTGAAACAGATAACAATTTAGCTCTTCGTCTGGCTGCTATAAAAGGCGACATGGCCATTGTCATGCTGTTTTTACGTTTTGATGAAGTGATAAAACGAGTCTCAGCACATAAAAACTTCGTTATTCGAGCGGCCATTCTCAATCAAAATTTGGAATTATTTAATACGTTGCTGCAATATCCCGAGATCCAAAATGAAATTACAGCTGATGATAATATATTATTACGGTTAGCCTCAAGTGTGGGTCATCCAGACATTTTTAGTAATTTATTGATTTTTTCTGAAGTTCAAGAGCAAGCAGATGCTTGTGATAATGAATGTCTACAAAAGGCTTCTGAAAATGGTCATGCTCAATTAGTGAAAACGCTATTGATGATTCCTGAAGTAAAACGGCATATTGGAGCAGGAAATACCAAAGCTTTTGCCTTGGCCGTCAGAAATGGGCATGATGAGATAGTCAATGTTTTTTTAGATCTTGATGTGATTCAATCAGAAATGATCAGAAATGGAGAGTATTATCTTTCCTTAGCTGTCCAAAGTGGCAATGTTGCGATAGTAGAACGTATGCTTGACTATCCTACGGTTCGTCAAATCATAATCCAACAAAATAGCCGCCCTTTCAATCTCGCCATCGAACTAGGTCATACAGAAGTTGTGAACTTATTTTTACAATTCCAAGATGTGCGAAACCATTTGGCAACAGAGGAGAGTCTAGCGGTAAAAATCGCAGCATCAGCCGGGCATTTTGATATTCTGGATCGGTTGCTTATGGAACCAGGAGTGTCTCATTTTGTATGTCTTACTAACAACACTATTTTACAAAAAGCCGCAGAACAGGTTGACTCACGACTGGTTCAACGTTTGTTACAAATAAGGGCTGTCTATAATGCTGCAGCATCTGATTTTAATCTTGCTCTTCGCAAAGCGTTAGAACATGGTCGCGAAGCCTCTGCTCAATTATTATTGCAAGTCCCGTGGGTTCGAGGCCGCGCACATGCCTATAAGAATGGTGCTCTATATCATGCAGTTAAGATGGGGCTTGGGAATATCGTTGAAGATCTATTGACGATTCCAAAAGTTTTGAAAGAGGTTGACATAGATGGTTATAGTCTCCTTCATATGGCCGCTAAAAATGGACAATTGGGTATTGTTTGTCAATTGTTACAGATAGCTTCTGTGAAGAGAGTCGCTCATGAAGGTGGAAATGGCATCCTCCATGTTGCAGCAATCAATGGTCATTTAGATGTTGTGAAAGAATTACTGAACATTGATTTGGTCAGAAGAAACGCAGCCATCCTTAAGAATGGTATCTTGAGAGAGGCCGTCAAAAAAAATCATAGTGCCGTGGCTTTTTGCTTATTAGAACTTCCTGATGTGAGAAGACAGGTGACAGCTCATCACAATTCCGTACTCGGTCATGCGGCTAAAAATGGTGATGTTCATTTGGTTCGATTTCTTTTACAAAACGATGATGAATTGATCCGCGTCACAGATGACGATAACCGCGCACTGCGCGAAGCCTGTAAATATGGTCATTTGCCTGTGGTAGAGGCGTTATTGAGGTATAGGTCAGTGGTTCGTCACATTGCCATCTGCAACAATAATGCCTTATATGAGGCGGCAAAAAATGGTCATTTACCCGTTGTGAAGCGATTATTAGAGTATCAGGAAGTAAGCGATCATATCATAGATGATCACAATGCTGCTTTCCGAGGAGCAGTGGCTCATGGGCATGCAGACACGGTTAAATATCTATTAAGATATCCCCAAGTGGTGCAAAACATGCATGCTCGCCAATATGAAGCGCTCCACCTGATTGCACAAGAAGGTCATTTAGATGTGTTAAATGAAATGTTACCCTTCCTCGATCTTCGAGGTTACCCTCTGCATCTGATATACGATTGTCTGGCCGTGGCGTGTGAATATGGGCAAGAGCTCATCGTTGATAGGCTATTAGAATTAGAAGGTGTGAGAGCATTAGCTGCACGATTTAATAATGAAGCACTGTGTCGCGCTGCAAAATTTGGACATACTCGGGTCGTCAAAACATTATTAGCGCTTGATCCCATTCGTGAAACTCTGGCTACTCGAGGCTGGCAGGCGTTTATTGATGCAGTCGGTGGTGGATATGTGGAAATCGTGAGTGAGTTTTTGCAATTTGAGCTGATACAAGAACGCATGATATCTACTCAAAACTATGCTCTTGAAATCGCCGTTCGTCATCATCAACCCCTGGTTCTTAACACACTTTTATTATTTCCATCAGTGCTTCAATCCATCACAGAACAGGACAATTTTATTTATCGCTGTGCTGTGAGCTCGGGTCATAAAGACATCATCCATCGACTACTGCAAGTCCCTTCGATTCTTGAAAGAGCCGAATGGCAAGAATATCATCGTGGTAATCGTTCTGTTTTTGATTTTATTTGTATTACATTCACGGATCTTGAAAGAAGAGCATCCAAATTTGCAGACATCCATACTCAGGGCATTTTTGATGTGGATTTGGAAGAAGCCAGAATTCTATTTTATATGTTGCGATATTTCATTCGACGAAATACCGTTAATTATGAAGAACAAATAGCCTTTCTACTTAGGATCCCAAGGGTTGTCTCTCTTTTGCATGAAGAGATCACGCCGGGACGTCCGAATGAGTTACTACAACTGGCTTTGAGTCAACAAAATCGCACGGTGGTATCTCGGTTGCTTGCTTTTCCTGAGGTTCGCCGCATAGCGATTGAAAATAACTATTATAGTGGTCAATCCAGTTTGGATATCAGGGATATGGTTACCAACCGCGAAAATGCCATGGTAGCACTCACACCTGAAGAAGAGTCCCAAGTTCGTTTATTAAGAAGGCACTGTGGTGATAAAGTAGTCGATGCTGGGGGAGAAGACGTTGTTCTTGAACAACTCATGGCTGAATTAAATACGCGTTATCTTGCACACCCCGCGACCATCACTCTAGATGATGGTCGTCCCTGCTCTTTGCCATTCACGTTTGAAGCATTCGAAAGTTTGAGGCTTAGTGATGAAGAAAGAAACCGAGCACTGAGAGCTTATTATGCTCACCCAGATCACTCAGCTCACCGTTATTTTTCAAAACCAAATTTATGGATGCACAGTGACGCTGAATATGTGATAGTCGATCCTAGAAATTCCAGGTTGCGCTGGGCAGATTACGATCTTTACCTACCCATGATCACTTTATTTTGGGTTGCCTTGTGCGATGAGTCAGCCATAGGCTCCGAAGGTTATACAGTGTTGCAAAGAAAAAATTTATTTATCAAGGAATTTGCAATGCTTGCTCGTAGCCATAATTGGGACAAAACGAGACCAGTCATGGTCAATGGTCACTATCAAAGAGACAGTAGGGGCGAGCTGGTTACAGAAGAATATGATGATGGCGAGGCGGATAAACCTTCTTGCTTGATCGGCTTAAAACGACGAGTATTTCAGTCATTACGAGATCATCCTCTTTTTGAGCCTTTAACTTTAGAACATATTGATGCCAATATACAGGAAATGGTGGTTGGTTACTTTAAGGAGGCCTTTCATCGCTGTCCTAATTTGGCTCAAGTTGAAGAAAATATAAACCAGGTGATTGCTGATGGTGTCGATATCTCTGAAGATGTTATTGCTCTTAATATCCCCGCAAGTAAGGTGGACGAATTAATTGAGCACCTAAAAGCGAATTATGGTGAAAAATTCACTGAAAATCTTGGTTTTGAGGAACATGTCAGATCGAGCTTGGAACTCACGTTGCTTCCATCACATCTGATGAAATTCTATGATTCTTTCAATCTTAATACGTTTTTAGTTGAAGCGCTTAGACAACAAAGAGCAAAAGCGCATACAGAAGGGGCGATAGAATCATCAGATGGTACCCATTTAGAAACACATGCAGTAGAGGTATTTTCAGCGGTTCAAGATGAGGAAGAGGAACAAGAAAACGCGATACAAACAAGTCCCTTGATTCGACCGGCAAGTTACCATCGCACATCCCCTCTAAGCCCTGTCAATGCTCGAGTATCTTCAGCTGATCCGAGATTATTTCGCCGAAGCAATTCAAAAAGTTCTCTTCCAGAAGAAGAACTTTTGTTTGAAGATCCTTTGGCTGAAGTTTTTGTGTAAACACAACCGCGGTCTTGACCATCGGGCATTTAAACATTACCTTGAAAGATAATCAGAAAATAAATGGATGGCCTGTTAGGGTGTGTCATCAATTAGTTTTTCGAGGCGCAAATTAGCTCGGTTTTCGGCCGAAAATACTAATTGATGACACACTCTAATCAATTGGACGAGCTATAATGATAATAGACGATGATTTATTAACTCCTCGAGAAATGGAATGTGGAAGCTGGCTTTTATGTGGAAAAACCGCAAAGGAAACGGCGAGTATTCTTGGTTTATCAAGAAGAACCATTGAGGATCACTTGTCCTCAATGAAAAAAAAATTGGGTTGTAATAATAAAGTACAGTTGGCTGTTGTACTGTTGGAGCGATGTCAGCACAAGACAAAAGACATGTTTGTGGATGATATAAAATAGGGGGTTTAATATGGACATTAAGATCAATACTCAGC
>DAHWEW010000060.1:0-8932 GCA_027326225.1 Legionellaceae bacterium | reverse complement strand
ATGATTGATCATTGTTGATGGACACTCCCCTTTCCGAAATAGAAATAGCCGAAAACCTATGTCATCGTGGATTTCACCTAGTGGACCATTTTCTTTTGCCTCATCAATACGACGCATTGAGTCATACAATCCACACTTTAGCGGATGAAAATCATTTTAAACTTGCCAAAATAGGTCAAAGAGGAAGTAAAACTGAAAATGTCTCTATTCGCAATGATAAGATTCTATGGATAGATAAACTGACTACAGATCAATCCATCCTGCCTTTTCTTGCAAAGTTAGATGGCTTATGTCAAATTTTAAATCAAACCCTATTTCTTGGCTTAGTTGATTATGAAACACATTTTGCCATATACCCACCTCAACATTTCTACAAAAAGCATGTCGACCAATTTGCTAACAAACGAGATAGGCGCGTTTCTTGTGTGTACTATTTGAATCATGATTGGCAAAAGGCATATGGCGGTGAATTAAAATTGTATGACAAAGAGGATACATCCTTGGCAATCATCAACCCCATCGGTAACCGATTTGTCCTTTTTAATAGTGATCTTCCGCATGAAGTCTGTACAACCTATCAAACCAGATATAGCATTGCTGCATGGTTAAAAGCGCGCCCGATGATGCTGGTAGAATAATGGTGAGGAGCCTCTACTACGGATGCCTACGTCTTTACTAGGATAATTGACGCCAGCTAGTTAACTATTTATCATCAAATACGGACTCGTCAAACAGGCATCATCATGCATCATCTACGTATTTTAGCTTATTTAGCATGGTCCATCTGGGGATCTGCTCTTTATGCAACTCCATTACAACAAGAAATAGATACCTTAATCGAGCAATCACTACCTCACGCAACGATTGGCGTCATGATCAAAGATGCTCAGTCAGGCGAAATACTTTATGCTCGAAACACAAACAAATTTCTAAGCCCCGCGAGTAACATCAAATTGCTCACTGCCGCGTCAGCCCTTTATTACTTAGGAGCAGAAGACAAATACATCACCTCACTATCACAAGATAAACAGCATTTTTATCTCTCCTTTAGTGGCTCTCCCGCATTGAAAACCGAAGACTTAAAAACATTGCTAGGTGCTTTGAACCCACTAGGTATCCATACAATTTCAGGGAACATCTTTCTTGATACCTCTGCCTTTCAACCTCCCTTCCATTCCCCAGGCGCATCATATGATGATTTGGCATGGTATTTTGAAGCCCCTAGTACAGCACTTATTCTCAATGAGAATGCAGCTCATTATGATTTTATCAGTGCGAAGAAGACTGGCTCACCCATCGAAATAAAATCCATCAATTCAGACTCTCCGTTGAGCTTGATCAATGAAGTTCAAACAGCCACCCTATCGGATGAAAAAAATCATTGTGGTCTGAATATTGATATTCAGGAAAATAACACATTACGTCTTTATGGATGCATCGCTCTTGACACGCATCCTAAGCGAATGGCACTGGCCATTCCAAACCCAAATGTGTATGCCAAAAATATCATCAAAAAAATACTCACTGAATATCATATTGACTTGCAAGGCCAGGTGC
Source organism: Legionellaceae bacterium (assembly GCA_027326225.1). Taxonomy (GTDB): domain Bacteria; phylum Pseudomonadota; class Gammaproteobacteria; order Legionellales; family Legionellaceae; genus DAHWEW01. The sequence continues at coordinate 7,375 of DAHWEW010000060.1, read as the reverse complement.
TTGATGGACAAAAACCCATGCATGCAAAACTCATTGCCACACATCAATCAGATCCGTTAAAGAAACTCATCACCCATATGTTGGTAGAGTCTGATAATCTTTATGCTGACAGTTTAACCAAACGGTTAGGGCGTGCTTTAACCGGTCAAGGAACCTATAAGCAAGGGGCTTATGCCATCAAAAAAATCTTAAAAGATCATACTCATCTGGATATGCATCAAATTGCTTTGTCTGATGGCCAAGGAACCCGTTATAACCTTATCACACCTGAACAATTGATGATCCTCCTCACTGATCTCTATCTAGATGAGACCATACAACCGATTCTTTTAAGCGCGCTACCCCATATGGGTGTCTCGGGCACCTTAAAAGATAGAATGAAAAAGACTCCTCTAGAAAATAACGTATTGGCTAAAACAGGATCGATGCATGATATTTCAGCTTTATCAGGGTATCTTTTGATGCCTAAGGGCAAGACCATCATTTTTACTATCATCAGTAATGGGATTCATGACAACTTAATCAAAGCCAAAGAGCTTGAAGATAACATATTGCTGACAGTATACAATCGCCTCAATGATGATGCCTCTCATACTGACACCTTATCTTAGGAACCTACATGTATGCACTAGACATTCATCAATTAAAAAAAACTTATGCAAATGGAGTAGAAGCGTTAAAGGGCATTGATTTGAACGTTTCGATGGGGGATTTTTTTGCCTTGTTGGGTGCAAATGGTGCCGGAAAATCAACAACTATTGGCCTAATAACCACTCTTTTGACAAAGACTTCAGGAACCATCAACATTCATGGATTTGATTTAGATAAGAAACCTGAGTGGGCGAAATCATGTTTAGGCATTGTCCCGCAAGAAATCAATCTCAATATCTTTGAAACCTGTCAACAAATTCTCGTGAATCAGGCAGGATATTATGGGGTCGCACGCAAACAAGCCACGCAATATGCTGAATCATTATTAAAAGAGCTGGGATTATGGGAAAAGCGAAATGCCATTGTCCGTCATCTTTCTGGGGGGATGAAGCGTAGACTCATGATTGCCCGAGCTTTGATTCATCGACCTAATGTATTGATTCTTGATGAACCTACGGCAGGAGTTGATATTGAAATTCGTCGCAGCATGTGGACATTTCTTAAACGTACCAACGCCGAAGGAACCACCATCATTCTAACCACCCATTACTTAGAAGAAGCTGAGCAGCTTTGTAAACATATTGCAATTATTGACAAGGGCTTGATCATTGAAAACTCATCCATGACCCAATTGCTACAGAAGTTACGTCATCAAACCTTTGTCTTCGACACCATTGACCCCATCACCACGCTGCCTGATCTCTCTCCATTCATTGGCCATAAAATTGATACCCATTCCTTTGAATTGCGGATTGACAACCAATTACCACTCAATGAAGTGTTTGCTTTTCTCAATCAACACGGACTAAAGATTCATAGCTTGCGTAACAAAACAAATCGATTAGAAGAACTTTTTTTGGATCTGATTCACCATGACGATTAACCAACAACTGATAGCGCTATATACTTTGGTATTACGAGAATTAGTACGCATGTTTCGTATTGCTACTCAAGTTTTTCTACCGCCTGTGATCACCACCTTACTGTATTTTGTTATCTTTGGTAGTGTCATTGGTCATCATATTGGCCAGATCCAGGGATTTAGCTATGCAGAATTTATCGCACCAGGACTCATCATGATTGCTGTGATTTCTAATGCCTATGCCAATGTTGCCAACTCCTTATTTAGTGCGCGTTTTCAAAGAAGCATTGAAGAAATATTAGTCAGCCCCATGCATTATAGTTTGATGTTGTTAGGGTACAGTTTAGGTGGTATTTTACGTAGCTTGATTGTGGCGGTGTTGGTCTATATTGTCGCTTCATTTTTTTTGGATATCGATTTCACTCATATCCCTATGACTTTATTGGTGGTGCTTTTAGTCTCCACTTTATTCTCTTTAGCGGGCTTCACCAATGGCATGTTAGCTCGAACCTTCGATGATGTGGCTCTGCTACCAACCTTTATCATTACCCCAATGACTTATTTAGGAGGAGTATTTTATGACATTCATATGTTGCCCCCTTTTTGGCAAAAAGTTTCTTATTTAAACCCCATTTTCTATATGGTGAGTGCTCTAAGAGAAGCAATGATTGGCCAACAAGCCATGAATATGGCCTTAGCGGTGGGCATTATTTGCATGATGTTGATCTTTTTGGTTATTCTTAATTTAGTGATCCTCAAAAAAGGGATTGGACTACATGATTGAGACCATTACTCAGCAATCTAAATCATGGTGCGAACGATACATCTTAGAAAAGGATGCTCACTACAAGCAAATAGCCATGATGCTGACAGAGCAAATCCCCTCTGTTGAATCAATTTCTCAGTTCAAGAACATACTTGATTCTATTTCCATGCAACTCACTCAATCACCTTCATTTTTTCAAAATCCGTTAGATCCTTTCCACACCAAACTGAATGAATGGATAACAACCGTCAATCAGCTCAATGGATGGGACCTTCAAGCGGTAGAGTCTATCCTCGATAAGATCAAGACAAGCGAGAACACAAAAGATGTAATCATCCTCTTGAAAGACACGCTAGCTTCCCCCAAAGCTATGCTACACCTAAATGTTCAACCTTTATTGCGACACTTAACAGACGAAGATTATTTGCAAAAGTTGATGGATCATCTGGCAGACCTTCCGTTTATCCCCTACCCAGAGCATCCAGCAGCAGGTACCTTTGCAGCCATACCAGCGCGCAATAAAGAACATAAAACTTGTTTGATGCTTTTAAACAATAATTCAAAAGCCTATCAAGAAAACAACTTGAATAACCAAAATGCCAATCAATTTCTGCAATCTCTTTTACAAATTGATCTATATCTACATACTGAAAAAAAACCAAGTCCCCCAATGTCAGAGTCATGGTGTACGATATTATGAGATCAAGACAGAAGAGATAGGCAGCGACATTGTGAACAGTCGCTCATACAAAGTGGATGCTTCCGGAGTGCTTTTGGCTTCTTGAAACCTCCCAAGCTTGCACACCACACTCTCAATCTAGCCTCCAAATTAATCATATTGGCTGCACAATGAACACCGCCTATACTTAACATAATAGGCCAGTTTTTCCGACATTGCCACTTGATAATGTCCATTATTTTGCAAAGTTTTCGAAAATATATTCTAGATGCCCATAAAGATAGCTTGTTGGAGGAGGTAAATTGGAGGTACGATGTTCGAGATAACGTACTCCTAGACTGATATTTGTCCGAAATGAGCATGCGTGCTAAGTATGACAATATGTCCAGATGATTGAGAAAGGAGCTCTCTAACCACAGACTTACTGTTTTCGCTTGAGTTTAAACCCTATGGCCTCTAACCGTTGAGGGATGCTCGGATGCGTGGAAAATGCACTACTGAGTGATTTCACAGGTTGCATGTCAGAAGGATCAAATAAATAAGAAGCTTGTCTGATTTGTTCATGAGCCGTTTGACCATATTCTTGGTAGTACTGTTCTGCATTGACCTCATGATCTTGGCTGATTTTGAGCAAGGCCCTAGCCATTGGCTCATTATCGCGCATTAACTCAACAGAGCCTGCATCAGCCATATATTCTCGAGTACGGCTTAAAAAGAGCGCTAAGACGACAGTTATCAATGGTAACACGTAGCGTAGCACCATGATCACTGCGAACATTCGATTATCATCACGCCTATCTCGTTTAAAAATAACGGTATAGAACAAAATATCAACCACAATAAGCAAAATATTACTTAAAATGGCAACCATTAAAGTCAATTTGATATCATGGTGACGAATATGGCTTAATTCATGGGCCATCACTGCCTGAAGTTCAGCACGATCTAATTTCTCCATCAACCCCCGTGTGATAGCAACCATGGCTGATTTTTCACTATAGCCACTGGCAAAAGCATTCATATAATTAGCTTCAATGATGTAAACCTTTGGCATAAATTGTAATCCAGCAGCAACCTTCATCTCTTCAACCACATGGTACAGTTGTTGTTCTTGCAAATTCTTTGCTGTTTCTGAGGTGATTTCTCGAGAATCAGTCCCCAATAGCATGAGCTTATCGTATAAAGCAAAAGCGATGAATAAGGATAACAATGCAATCGCGGCCATTAGCAAAGTGGCGTAAGGTGTCACTTGTAAAGTAATCAGTGCGTGAAAACACTGACTAATGGTCGCTCTTGGATAAAATGACTGCAAAATAAATACATCAACAATCAAACCTACGACGAGATATACTGCGATGAACGTTAAAATCACTAATCGCGTCTTTCGCTCATTGCGTTGCAGTTGCAGTCGCCAATCTGCTGTTGATGCATGGTAATCAGACAAGCTCATGTTAGAATTTTACCGAATAATCTTCACGCGATTTGATTTGTTCCTCAGGTAAGCTCCAGTACTCAAATGCCTTATCTAATTTTCCTGCAAACAAACCGACAACCATGGCTTCGAAAAATGATTTTTTCTTTGCTTCATACCGCTCAACCCCATCATTATACGCCTGTTTAGCGTAGGCTAGTTTATTCTCCGTGTTGACAATTTCTTCTTGCAATTGAAGGACATTTTGGTTCGCTTTCAAGTCTGGATATTGCTCAAACACCACATTCAAACCTGAGGCAATAGAGGAGATACCATTTTCAGCAGCCATACGACCCTTTTCATCACCTGCATTTTTAGCCGTTTCTGCTTGACTACGAAGCGCAACCACGTCTTTCAATGTTGTTTTTTCATAATCCATGTATTTCTTTACCGTCTCAATCAATGACTCAAAAACCTTGAAACGACGATCCAATTGGATATCAATTTGACGCTTATTGTTATTTACGGCTTCTATTAAACCAATTAAGCCATTATAAACTCCAATAAACCAAAATAGCACCAATACGGCTATCACTAAAATCACAATCAATGAAGTACTCATCATATTTCCCTTGTATTAGAATTTGAGCAGATCAGCCCGTAAAAAGATGAATGGCTCTTGGTTTAAAAGAATCCACCTAGGGTGTGTTGACAATTCATTTTTGCAAATCCTCTATGATCCCTACGTACCGTCCCCACGATTTATTCGCGGAGTTGTCCGCGGTATCTAGAGATCTCCTGGATGACGCGTACAAGCCGCGTCACGTAGGCATTATAGAGCAATTGTCAATAGACCCTACTCTTTTTACATTCAATCTTGTCTAGACTCATCTAAGTTATAGCTGAAAATGACAGTTAAAAGCAATAGCCGCTTAGAGTGCTCCTGGCGAAACTTTAGGGTCGTTGCCTAATACTTGTCTTAAGAACTGTCCTGTGTATGAATGCTGACAAGAGGCAACGGTTTCAGGGGTCCCTGTCACCATCACTTGTCCCCCTTTGCTGCCACCCAAAGGACCCAGATCGATCACCCAATCAGCCGTTTTTATGACATCTAAATTATGTTCAATAATGACAATGGTATTCCCTTTCTCTCGCAAACGAGTTAAAACGGCTAATAATTGTTTGGTATCATGAAAATGAAGTCCTGTTGTTGGCTCATCTAATATATATAAGGTACTACCAGTATCTCGTTTCGATAACTCTCGTGCCAATTTAATCCGCTGCGCTTCTCCACCTGACAAAGTCGTTGCACTTTGTCCTAGACGAATATAGGAGAGACCGACATCTATCAATGTTTGACACTTGAGTTTAAGACTCGGTACCGCATCAAAAAATTGACGCGCATCTTCAACGGTCATATCTAATACTTCATGAATATTCTTGCCTTTATACTGAATGTCTAAGGTTTCTCGATTGTACCGTTTGCTTTTACATACATCACAAGAAACATAAATATCGGGCAAAAAATGCATTTCAACTTTGATAAGACCATCTCCCTGACACGCTTCACAACGTCCACCACGCACATTGAAACTAAAGCGACCAGGTTGATATCCTCTTGCCCGAGATTCTGGGGTATTTGCAAATAACTCACGAATCACTGTAAATAAACCCGTGTAGGTTGCCGGATTAGAACGAGGAGTCCTACCAATTGGGCTTTGGTCTATATCAATAACCTTATCACAATATTCCAAGCCTTTGATGGCATGAAGGGTACCCTGCGATTTAAAGTGTGCACGATTGAGCTTTGCTGCCGCTATCGGATATAACGTATCATTGATCAAACTAGACTTGCCTGAGCCAGATACGCCTGTCACACAAGTGATCAATCCCAAAGGAATAGCAACATCGATGCCCTGTAAATTGTTACAAGTCACCCCTTCAAGTTGAATCAGATGCTTTTCATCGATTGGAACACGATAGTTTGGTACTGGGATCCCTTGTTTGCCACTTAAATATTGTCCAGTTAAGGATGCGCCACAACCCATAATCTCCTCTGGGGTGCCAGAAGCTACTATATGTCCTCCATATACACCAGCGCCAGGTCCAATATCCAATACAAAATCGGCCGATCGAATGGCATCCTCATCATGCTCCACCACGATCACAGTATTACCCAAATCCCGCAAATGCATTAAAGTCTTGAGTAAACGATCATTGTCTCTCTGATGTAGGCCTATGGAGGGTTCATCCAAGATATACATCACTCCCACCAATCCAGAACCAATTTGACTTGCAAGACGAATGCGCTGCGCCTCTCCACCCGATAATGTTTCACTACTTCGTGAAAGAGTTAAATACTCTAGACCAACATTCACCAAAAATCCCAAGCGTTCAATAATTTCTTTATTAATTTTTATGGCAATCTCGCCTCTATATCCTGGCAGTTGTAGTTTTTTAAAAAACTGATAAGCATCTTCTATCGACAAAGCGGTGATGTCAGGCAAATTTCTATTGGCAATCAACACATGACGGGCTGCTTCACATAAGCGCGCGCCCTCACAAGAAGGACAGGCACGAGAGGATAAGTATTTTGCTAGGTCTTCCCGTACTTGAGCCGAATCTGATTCGCGATAGCGACGTTGCATATTCGGGATCACACCTTCAAAGATATGTTTTTTTAAAACAAACCCGCCGTGGGGACGTTGATATTGAAACTCAATGACCTCCTTACCACTGCCATACAGCACCACCTGACGAGCATCTTCTGGTAAATCACAAAAAGGCACCTCAATTGAAAACCCGTAATGCCGTGCTAAAGATTCGAGCATGGCAGAATAATAACTGGTCTTTTTATCCCATCCTCGAATAGCCCCATCAGCCAAGCTCACACACTCATCATGCACAACCCGCTGGGGATCAAAAAATTGATCAACCCCCAAACCATCACAAAAAGAGCAAGCCCCCATAGGATTGTTAAATGAAAAAAGCCTAGGCTCAAGCTCA
>DAHWEW010000005.1:0-17190 GCA_027326225.1 Legionellaceae bacterium | reverse complement strand
ATGATGCAAGCCGAACTCTCTTCTTCTAAAACCACCAAGTGGCGAATATAGGTCGCTTCGTTTTCTTTATCTTGCCAATGCGAAAGATAAAGAGGTGTGGGTACAGAAACACCTTTCGGGACATAAATAAATAATCCTTTGTGAAGCATGGCTGTATTTAAAGCCTGGAAAGCATGCTGTTGTGGCAAGACTTGGTTTAAATAAGGCTGTATGATGTCAGGGTGATTCACCAACGCTTTGTCTAAAGGTTCTATCACAACACCGCAAGGTAAGCTTTCCTTCCACGCATCTTGCGCATCAAGCACAATTCCATGTTGAAGATGAATAGGAAGACCAATGGAAAAGTCAGATGCTTGCCCTTTCCTGTTTTCTTGACTCGATTTTGAAACAGTAAAGGGTTGTTTTAAAAATGAATCAACAGTCGTATATTTCCACTCTTCATGAAAGCGTGTTGGAAATCCCAACTGTGCAAAATCCCCTATCGCAGCCTTTTGAATGGCATGTAACCAAGCGATATTAGACGCTTGTTTGTCGGCTTCTTTTTGATAAAACGCTAAGAGTTCGCTCATGCTTGCTCTTTCTCCTCCAGCCAGCTATACCCTTTTTCTTCTAATTCAAGCGCCAAAGATTTATCACCTGATTTGATGATACAACCATCCGCTAAGACATGAATATAATCAGGCTCGATATAGTTCAGTAATCGTTGATAATGGGTCACCAAGATAATGGCACGATCGGGAGCGCGCATTGCATTAACCCCTTTTGAAATCTCTCGTAAAGCATCGATATCCAAACCAGAATCCGTTTCATCAAGAATGGCAAGTTTGGGATTCAGCGCCATCATTTGCAAAATCTCATTGCGCTTTTTTTCGCCCCCCGAAAAGCCTTCATTGATGCTGCGATATAAAAAGCTTTCATCCATATCTAACAATTGACATTTTTCTCGAATAAAACTCAAAAACTCAATCGCATCAAGAGATTTCTGACCTTGCCCTTGGCGCACTGCATTCACAGCGGCTTTGAGAAAATTAATATTAGTCACCCCAGGAATTTCAACTGGATATTGAAAAGACATGAAAATACCTGCTTTGGCACGCTCTTCCGGTGACAATGACTGTAAATCCTCACCCAAATAGGTGATGCTACCACTCGTCACTTCATAATCTGGATGACCTGCCAATACTTTTGCCAAGGTACTCTTGCCTGAACCATTAGGCCCCATAATGGCATGAACCTCTCCTGGTTTGACCTGAAGCGTCACCCCTTTCAAGATGGGTTCCTTTCCAACAGAAACATTCAACTCATTGATTTTTAACATATTAACCCACTGCCCCTTCCAAACTGATACCTAATAACTTGGTTGCTTCAACCGCAAATTCCATCGGTAATTCTTTCAATACTTGTTTACAAAAACCATTCACTATCATCGAGACAGCATCTTCCACCTCAATGCCACGCTGTTGGCAGTAAAACAATTGCTCCTCACTGATTTTTGACGTGGTTGCTTCATGTTCTACTTGAGCGGTTGGATTTTTTACCTCAATGTAGGGAAAGGTATGTGCAGAGCATTTGCTCCCCATCAACATCGAGTCACATTGGGTATAATTGCGAGCATTGGTGGCAGTTGGCGCAATGCGCACTAAGCCACGATAAGCATTATGAGCAAAACCCGCACTGATCCCTTTTGAAATAATCGTTGAACGGGTATTTTTCCCCAAATGAATCATTTTAGTACCGGTATCTGCTTGCTGGTGATGATTGGTCACAGCAACTGAATAAAACTCACCTACTGAATCATCGCCTTGTAAGATAACACTGGGATATTTCCAAGTAATCGCTGAACCTGTTTCTATTTGCGTCCATGATATTTTTGAACGCTTACCCCGACAAGCGCCTCTTTTCGTGACAAAATTATAAATACCGCCTTTGCCATCTTTATCGCCAGGGTACCAGTTTTGCACTGTAGAATATTTGATTTGAGCACCTTCCAAAGCCACGAGCTCAACAACTGCGGCATGCAATTGATTTTCATCACGCATCGGTGCTGTACATCCTTCTAGATAAGAAACATAACTATCACTATCAGCAATAATCAAGGTTCGCTCAAATTGACCTGTTGCCGCTGCATTGATCCGAAAATAGGTGGATAATTCCATGGGGCAACGTACCCCTTTGGGAACATATACAAACGAGCCATCACTAAAAACAGCAGAGTTTAAGGCAGCATAGAAATTATCACGATAAGGGACAACAGAGCCTAGATAAGTTTGAATCAGCTCAGGATACTCGCGAACAGCCTCTGAAAATGGGCAAAAAATAACCCCTTTTTCAGCCAGTTTTGCCTTAAAAGTCGTCGCAACCGATACACTATCAAATACAGCATCGACAGCAACACCTGCAAGTAGTTCTTGTTCCTGTAAGGGGATCCCTAATTTTTCATAGGTTCGTAATAACTCAGGATCAACCTCATCCAAACTTTTTGGCCCATCTTTTTTAGTCTTTGGCGCAGAGTAATACGAAATCGCCTGATAATCGATAGGCGGATAATGCACACTTGACCACTTAGGATGAGGCATAGTGAGCCAATGACGAAACGCTTTTAATCGCCAATCTAACATAAAATCAGGTTCTTTTTTCAAGGCGGATATTTGGCGAACAACGGTTTCATCCAACCCTGGTGGAATCGTATCCACTTCGATGTCGGTTACAAAACCATGTTGATATTCCCGCTCAAGCAAAGAATGAATTTCAGCATTACGTTTAGCCACGACGAACCCCTCCGACTGCCAATTGCTTGATGCGCTGAAGATCTGCCGGTAAAAAAGTCGGAGCTGCCAAGGCCTCTAAACTCACACTTTCCAATGCAGACTCTATCGCTTGACTGATCAACTGCCAATTTCCTTGGATATGGCAAAAACTCTGCAAAGAACATTCACTGGAATGAGAACTACATTCTGTCAATCCTCGATATTCATCCAAGGCATAAATGATCTCAGCCACCGAAATGTCTTTAGCTGCTCTTTCTAAACGATAACCTCCAGCAACCCCACGCACAGAAGATAATAGTCCCTGAGCCGTTAAGCGCTTCAACAATTTACTGACCGTAGGTACAGCAAGATGCGTATGCAAAGCAATATCACGAGCATTACAAAGTTTATCTCTGTGCTTTGCCAAATAAACCATCACAACTGTTCCATAATCTGCCAATTTACTGATGCGCAGCATAACATTCCTTCCTTCAATAATCTAGTACCATTTAAGTCTTGATTTACCGTAAAACGAATGACCAAATAATACACGCCTCATTGTAAATATAGTACTATTTTAGTTCTATTTAAAGAAAAAAAGAGGATAATACCTTAATTGGTAGGTTTGGACAAGGCAGGGCTTGAACCTAATCAGGGCAAATGCATTCTCCAACGACTATCTAAAGCAGTCGCTTTAAGAAAAAATGACAGCTAATAATCCACCGCTACAATCTCATACTCAACCTCACCGCCTGGCGTTTTCACCATGACGGAATCATCGACTTGCTTGCCAATCAAAGCGCGTCCAATAGGCGAACTATAAGAAATTTTATTCAATTTGATATCTGCTTCGTCTTCCCCCACGATTTGATAGGTAATTTCAGTATTGGTTTGCAAATTACAAACGCGAACGGTTGCACCAAAAACGACTTTTCCCTGATTCACGAGTTTACTCAAATCCACAATTTGGGCATTTGAGATTTTGGCCTCTAACTCTAAGATCCGTCCTTCTGTAAAACTCTGCTGTTCGCGAGCTGCATGATATTCAGCGTTTTCTTTGAGATCACCATGCGCTCTAGCTGTCGCAATTGCTTCAATGATGCGTGGCCGTTCAATTGTCTTTAATCGCTGTAATTCATTTTGCAAAGCCTTAGCACCTTCAACTGTCATTGGATGTTTTTGCATCATAATTACCCCACTTATTACCAGATCAATTCAAGTCTTGTAATCTGGTTACCGTTTCTCGGTCTTCATATTTCATCGCTAAACAGGCAGCCTCTGCCCCAGATAAAGTCGTAGTATAACTAACCTTATGTTGCAATGCATTGCGTCGAATAGCAAAAGAATCTGCAGTAGCTAATTTACCTTCTGTAGTATTCACAATAAAATCGATTTCGTGGTTTTTGATATAATCCACCACATGAGGTCGCCCCTCTGCAACTTTAAAAACACGTTTGCACACAATACCTGCTGCTTGTAACACACTTGCCGTTCCCCTCGTGGCCAAAATTTCAAAGCCTAAATCTATCAGCCGTTTGGCAATTTCACCGACCCGTGACTTGTCGGCATCTCGAACCGAAACAAAAGCTCGCCTTCTTTTTAGAATATGACTTCCTGCTCCTAACTGTGCCTTGGCGTATGCTTGACCAAATCGTCTTGCAATACCCATCACTTCCCCAGTAGACTTCATTTCAGGCCCCAGAATAGAATCAACCCCAGCGAACTTAATAAATGGAAACACCGGTAGCTTAATGGCATAAAAAGCAGGCATTGGATAATGCTGGCTTAACCCTTGCTCCTTCAAACTCATACCCACTTTACATCTCGCTGCAATCTTAGCCAGAGGTAAGCCGGTTGCTTTAGACACAAAGGGCACCGTGCGCGAAGCTCTCGGGTTCACCTCCAACACGAAAATATCATCCGATTGGATAGCAAACTGCGCATTGATCAAACCCACAACTCCCAATTCTAATGCCATTACCCGCAATTGTTCAATCAAATCCTGTTGGACAACCACGCTTAAACTAAACGGAGGTAACGTACAAGCTGAATCACCTGAATGTATTCCAGCTTGCTCAATATGCTCCATAATAGCGCCAACCATCACCTCTTTTCCATCACATACGGCATCAATATCAACTTCTATTGCATCATTTAAAAACTTATCCAACAAAACTGGGGCATCGTTCGAGACTTCAACCGCATGTGACAAATAATAGCGTAAATCTTCTTCTTGATAGACTACCTCCATGGCACGCCCTCCCAATACATATGAAGGCCTGACAACTAAGGGATAACCAATTCGATTGGCAAGCACGATAGCTTCCTCTTCACTTCTCACGGTCCCATTGGCTGGTTGATGTAAATGAAGTTTATTCACAATTTGTTGAAAACGCTCTCTATCTTCTGCTTTATCAATCGCATCTGGAGATGTCCCAATAATGGGCACTCCATTTGCCTCTAGCGCGCGAGCAAGTTTTAATGGAGTTTGCCCGCCATAATGGACAATCACCCCTAGAGGTTTTTCGACCTCAGCCACAGCCAATACATCTTCAAGGGTCACAGGTTCAAAATAAAGCCTGTCTGAAGTATCAAAATCAGTCGACACTGTTTCTGGATTACAATTGACCATAATCGTTTGATACCCCGATTCACGCAAGGCGAGCGCTGCATGAACACAACAATAATCAAACTCGATCCCCTGACCAATGCGATTAGGTCCACCACCCAAAATCATGATTTTTTGTTTATCGGACGTTTCACCCACCTCACTCATATTGCCATAACAGGAATATAAATAGGCGGTATCACTAGGAAACTCACCAGCACAAGAGTCAATACGTTTATAAACAGGTCTGACCCCTAGCTCTAGACGATGAGCTCGGATATCCTCTTCACGGCATTGCAATAGAAAGGCCAAATGAACATCCGAAAACCCATGACTTTTAAGGGTTTGAAGCAACGGTTTGGTCAAGTCTTGAATTGTTTTCCCATAAAGCTCGCTTTCTAAGATCACCAGTTCTTGAATTTGGCTCAAAAACCAAATATCAACTTTACTTTCTTGATAAATGTCTTCCAAGCTAAAATCATGGCGAAAAGCATCAGCGATGTACCATAATCTATCAGGCGTAGGTTCGCGTAAATGTCCTCGCAATATGGCCAGATCCCCACCTTTAAACAAAGGATTGAGCCCATATCGTCCAATTTCTAAACTTCGAATGGCTTTTTGCAAGGATTCTTGAAAATGAGCCCCTATCGCCATGACCTCACCCACTGATTTCATTTGCGTAGATAAGATAGGAGAGGTTTGTGGAAATTTATCAAAATTAAAACGTGGAATTTTGGTGACCACGTAGTCAATTGTAGGTTCAAAGGAAGCCGGCGTTTTCCCACCCGTTATTTCATTGTCTAATTCATCCAAAGTATATCCCACTGCAAGGAGGGCTGCCACTTTAGCAATGGGAAATCCGGTAGCTTTAGAAGCGAGTGCTGAACTACGGGAGACCCGAGGGTTCATCTCAACCACCAAGATCCGCCCATCGGTAGGATTAATGGCAAACTGTACATTGGAACCACCCGTATCAACCCCTACAGCTCGAAGCACGCGAATAGCTGCATCGCGCATCCGCTGGAATTCTTTATCTGTTAAGGTTTGAGCTGGCGCCACTGTGATAGAATCACCGGTATGAACACCCATTGGATCAAAATTTTCTATGGTACAAACAATGATACAATTGTCATTTTTATCTCGTACCACTTCCATTTCAAACTCTTTCCAGCCCAAAACGGACTCATCCAAAAGCAGTTCATGAGTGGGAGATAATTCAAATCCTCGCGTACAAATCTCTTCGAATTCTTCGCGATTGTAAGCAATGCCACCACCACTCCCCCCCATGGTAAAAGAGGGTCGGATAATCGTTGGGAACCCAAGTTGCGCCTGCACTGATAGCGCTTCTTCTAAACTATGGGCAATGGCTGAACGAGGCATTTCTAAGCCGATTTTTTGCATTAACTGTCGAAATTTTTCCCTATCTTCCGCTTTATCGATGGCATCACGGGTCGCCCCAATCAGCTCTACATCATATTTCGTCAATATCCCTTCACGAACCAAATCGAGTGCACAATTGAGTGCTGTCTGACCACCCATGGTTGGCAATAGCGCATCCGGACGTTCACGTTCTATCACTCGAGCCACTTCGGGCCATAAGACGGGTTCGATGTAGGTTGCATCAGCAAGTTCAGGATCCGTCATGATGGTCGCGGGATTTGAATTGACCAAAATGATGCGATATCCTTCCTTTTTTAAAGCCCGGACAGCTTGAGTGCCTGAATAATCAAACTCGCAGGCTTGACCAATCACAATGGGGCCTGCACCAAGAATAAGAATGGATTTAATATCAGTTCGTTTTGGCATGATGAATAGCCACTATAAATATCTAAAGTGGCCTATATTATCGAGTTTCTTCTCAAGTTTATACCCTATTCTGATATCTAATATCGATAATGATCAGGTTTATAGGGCCCTTTTATATCTACACCAATATATTTGGCTTGCTCTGGGGTTAGCTCAGTTAATTTTACACCAATACGCGCCAAATGAAGACGAGCCACCTTCTCATCTAGATGCTTAGGTAGCACATATACTTGTTTGTCATATTGTTCTGAATGTTGAAAAAGCTCAATTTGTGCCAGAACTTGATTCGTAAATGACGCAGACATCACAAAGCTCGGATGGCCTGTGGCACACCCTAAATTCACTAATCTACCTTCAGCCAAAATAATGATCCGTTTACCATTTGGGAAAATCACATGATCAACTTGGGGTTTGATATTTTCCCATTCATATTGACGTAAACTCATGACATCAATTTCTGAATCGAAATGACCGATGTTACACAAAATAGCTTGATTTTTCATCCGGAGCATATGCTCATGTGTGACCACATGATAGTTGCCAGTAGCGGTCACAACGATATCTACCTGTTCTGCCACTTCATCCAAAGTCACCACTCGGTAACCTTCCATAGCTGCTTGTAAAGCACAAATAGGATCTATTTCTGCCACACAAACCGTCGCTCCTTGTCCTCTTAAGGCTTGCGCACATCCTTTACCCACATCACCATAACCAAGGATCAAAGCAAGCTTACCCGCTACCATCACATCAGTTGCACGTTTTAACCCATCCAATAAAGATTCGCGACAACCATATAAATTATCAAACTTTGACTTTGTCACCGCATCATTCACGTTGATAGCAGGCATTTTTAGTTGACCTTTTTTGGCCATTTCATACAGTCTGGCCACTCCTGTGGTGGTTTCCTCTGAAACCCCTTTGATTGATTGCAGCAATTTTGGGTACTTTTCATGAATGATTTGGGTCAGATCGCCACCATCATCTAGTAACAAATTGGGTGTCCAACCATTTGGACCATGCACGGTTTGTTCAACACACCACCAATATTCTTCTTCTGTTTCTCCTTTCCAGGCAAAAACAGGGATCCCTTGGGCAGCAATCGCTGCAGCCGCATGATCTTGAGTTGAATAAATATTACAAGAAGACCACCTTACTTCAGCACCCAATGCAATGAGCGTTTCTATCAATACCGCTGTTTGAATGGTCATATGCAAACAGCCCGCTATGCGCGCACCTTGTAAGGGTTTTGTTTTACCAAACTCTTGTCGAAGTGCCATCAGTCCTGGCATTTCGGTTTCAGCGATGGCTATTTCTTTCTTTCCCCAGGACGCAAGTGAACTATCTTTTATCTTATGGTCCATTCCTTTGTTCACTTCTTTGGTTGATATCATTACCTTTGACTCCTAAACAGTTGGATCTACAGTGCTTTTTGCAACTGAGCGACTTTATCTAAACGCTCCCAGGGAAAATCATCACGACCATAATGGCCATAAGTCGCCGTTTTTTGATAAATGGGACGCAATAAATCATGGTGATTGATAATGCCTTGTGGCGTTAGATCAAAATGCGTATGAATCAAATCAATGATGGTGGCATTGGATAGATGCCCAGTCCCAAAAGTTTCTACAAAAATAGAAGTGGGCTCGGCAACCCCAATCGCATAAGAGACTTGAATTTCACATTTATCAGCAATCCCTGCGGCGACGATGTTTTTAGCCACATGTCTTGCGGCATAGGCAGCAGAACGATCTACTTTGGATGGATCTTTACCCGAAAAACATCCTCCCCCATGTCTTGCCATACCACCATAGGTATCAACAATAATTTTACGACCCGTTAAACCACAGTCCCCTAAAGGCCCACCAATCACGAACCGTCCAGTTGGATTGATGAAGTATCTGGTTTGCGCCAACAGCCAATCCTTTGGAAGAATTGGTTTGATGATCTCTTCTCTGACCGCTTCAACCAAATCTTTATGACTCACGCTGGGCGCATGTTGGGTCGAAAACACAACCGTATCCACTGAAACGGGTTTTCCCTCTTGGTAATTTAAAGTCAATTGACACTTAGCATCGGGTCTTAACCAAGACAACTTACCGGTTTTACGTAACTCTGCTTGGCGCTCCATCAGACGGTGCGCATAAGCAATGGGTGCCGGCATAAACACATCTGTCTCACGACTGGCATACCCAAACATCAAGCCTTGATCACCTGCCCCCAATTGCTTGGTTTGTTGATTATCAACCCCTTGAGCAATATCAGTCGATTGTTTACCAATGGCTGACAATACAGCACATGACTCCCAATCAAATCCCATTTCCGAACTACTATAACCAATGTCTTTGATGACTCTTCGGGTGATTTCTTCAACATCAACCCACGCGCTCGTGGTGATCTCTCCACCAACCAACACCATCCCTGTTTTCACAAATGTCTCACAAGCGACTCGTGCTCTAGAATCTTGAGCGATGATAGCATCTAAAATCGCATCTGAAATTTGATCAGCAATCTTGTCTGGATGTCCTTCTGACACAGATTCAGAAGTAAATACATGTGAAGATTTCATGTGGCTTAAACTCCTTGTTTTTTTAATTTTTTTTTGCATTCGTCATCATTCCAATGAATTCAGAAAAAATACCTAGTAAATCATGAGGTCCTGGGCTCGCTTCTGGATGTCCTTGGAAACCAAATGCTGGCTTTTCTCTATGCCTAATCCCTTGCAAACTTCCATCAAATAATGAGCGATGAGTGGCCTCTATGTGGGCGGGCAGGGTGTTCTCATCAATGGCAAAGCCATGATTTTGACTCGTGATAAATACTCTTTTTTTATCATTCAATTCTATCACCGGATGATTGGCTCCATGATGGCCAAACTTCATTTTTAATGATTTCGCACCAAAGGCCAGTCCCAATATCTGAAATCCTAAGCAAATACCAAATAAGGGAACTCCTTTTTTTACAAATTCCTGAGTGGCTAAAATAGCATAATCACATGCCAGAGGATCACCGGGACCATTAGAGAGAAAAACACCATCAGGATTCAGCGCCATCACGGTACTGACAGACGTATCTGCGGGGACAATAGTTAAATGACAACCCAAATCGTGTAAAATTCGCAAGATAGTGTGCTTGACACCAAAATCATAAACGACCACATGAAATTGCAAAGGTTTAGAGCCTTTGCCCCATGCACCTCGCCCTTCATGCCAGCGCTCAATGGTTTGTCTCGTCACAACACGAGCCAAATCAGTCCCTGAAAGACCAGCAAACTCTTTTGCCAAAGCACGAACTTTATTCACTTGGTTGACATTGGTACTGACACAGGCGCCCATCGCTCCTTCTTCGCGCAAACGAAGGGTCAGTTGCCGCGTATCGATTCCAGCTATGGCCACCACACCTTGCTTTTTTAGCCAATCAGGCAACGAAAGTGTTGAGCGGTAGTTACTCGGGACAGCCACGCAATCATGCATCACCACCCCTTTTGCCCAAACCCTAGAGGATTCCATATCATCAGGGTTACAACCGGTATTACCGACATGAGCCGCCGTCAGCGTGATAATTTGATGTGCGTAAGAAGGGTCACTCAACATTTCTTGATAACCCGTCATAGCGGTATTAAACACCAGCTCACCCACCCCATCACCCTGAGCGCCAACAGATAGACCTTCGAAAACAGTTCCATCAGCAAGGACCAAGATTGCAGGTTTAGTATTCATCAAAAAGCTCGATATAATGGCTAGTGCTCTAAATTCGGATTTGATTGTAACGCATATTCAGAAAAATGACATACCCACTCAAATATTCGGCAGATTCAACTGCCGAATTTAGGTTAAAATTTCATGTCTTCAAAAAATTTTTTTACACCATCAAACCATGAACTATACTTTGGCGAGTGTTTGCTTTTGCCACGTTCTAAAGACTCTTGCAATTGGGTTAACAGATCTTTTTGTTCACGCGACAAGTGAACAGGCGTTTCTAAAACCACTTTGCATAACAAATCTCCGGCAGCATACCCTCGTACAGATTTTATCCCTTTACCTCTCAAACGAAATGATTTGCCTGTTTGAGTTTCAGGTGGGATTTTCAGCGTGACGCGACCTTCAAGTGTCGGCACTTCAATAGAACCACCTAAAGCTGCTGTGATAAAACTAATGGGAACTTCACAGTGTAAATCGCTATCATGACGTTCAAAAATAGCATGTGGTTTCACTGAAATTTGAACATATAAATCACCAGAGGATCCGCCATGAATACCAGCCTCACCTTCACCACTTAAACGAACTCTGTCTCCATTATCAACACCCGCTGGAATTTTAACAGTCAAGTTTTTAGTCTCACGCACCCGACCTTGACCATGGCAATTTGTACAAGCTTCAGCAATCACTCTCCCTTCACCATGACAGCTGGGACATGTTTGCTGGATAGAAAAAAATCCCTGTTGAATACGAACTTGTCCCATTCCATCACAGGTTTCGCAAGTCTTTGGACTAGTCCCTTTTTTTGCACCAGACCCTTCACAGCTTTTACAAACGGTATGTCTCGGAACTGAAATGTCAACTTGTTTACCGCGGGCAGCCTCTTCTAGGGTCAATTGCAAATTATATTGCAAATCAGCGCCATGTTGGCCTCGTGATTGACGTTGCTGCCGACGACCGCCAGAAAAAATATTCTCAAAAATATCTTCAAAAACATCACCAAATCCGCCAAAACCACCAGCGCCACCTCCCATAGGGCCGTCAACGCCAGCGTGGCCAAATTGATCGTATGCTGCTCTTTTTTTCTGATCAGACAGCACCGCATACGCTTTTTGTATTTCTTTAAATTTTTCTTCAGAGGCCTTATCGTTTGGATTACGATCAGGATGATGCTTCATCGCTAACTTTCGATAAGCCTTTTTAATTTCAGCTTCATCAGCATTACGGCTGACGCCAAGAAGCTCATAATAATCATGCTGCATTGGATGCTCACAGTACAATTGCCAAGATTGGCATTTCAGATCAATAAAAATAGCGAGTCATTCCCGTGAAGGCGAGGCCCCATTTTTGTATAGACAATAAGCCTTTCCAAAATGAGAATCTCGCCCTCTGGGGAATGACTGCTTCAAAAAACTCTAGTTCTTATCATCCTTCACTTCTTCAAACTCAGCATCAACCACCCCTTCTTCAGCGGGTTTTTTGTCTTTTGGAGGCTCGGTTTGCTCGCCTGAGGCTTGTTGTCCTTCAGCTGATTTTTTCGCATAAATCCGCTCGGCCATTTTAGCAGAAGCATCGGTTAGTACGCTTAATTTACTTTCTATCTGAGCTTTTTCATTGCTTTTCACAGCGTCTTTCAACTCTTGAATGGCTGATTCTATGCCTTTTTTCTCATCATCAGATAATTCATTTTCCAAATCTTTTAATGATTTTTCACTGCTATGAATCAAGCTATCCGCTTGGTTTCGGATCTCAACCAACTCTTTGAATTTCTTATCTTCGTCAGCATGTGATTTTGCATCTTTCACCATTGCTTCTACTTCTTCATCACTCAAGCCACTAGATGCCTTAATCACGATAGATTGAGCTTTACCGGTTGCCTTGTCTTTGGCAGACACATTCAAAATACCATTCGCATCAATGTCAAAAGTCACTTCAATTTGCGGCACACCACGAGGAGCTGCCGGAATATCTGATAAATCAAAACGACCCAATGATTTGTTGGCTGATGCTTGCTCACGTTCACCCTGCAATACATGCACAGTCACCGCTGTTTGACTATCATCTGCTGTAGAGAAGACTTGATTTGCTTTGGTAGGAATTGTGGTATTTTTTTCAATCAACTTCGTCATGACACCACCCAATGTTTCGATTCCTAGAGAAAGAGGCGTCACATCAAGCAACAGAATATCTTTCACATCTCCCGATAATACAGCACCTTGAATCGCAGCGCCCACCGCAACGGCTTCATCGGGATTCACATCTTTACGTGGCTCTTTACCAAAGAACTCTTCTACTACTTTTTGTACCATAGGCATTCGTGTCTGACCGCCTACCAAAATGACCTCATTGATTTGGCTGATGCTTAAACCTGCGTCTTTGAGCGCTATTTTGCATGGTTCAACCGTACGCTCAACCAATTTTTCTACGAGTGATTCCAATTTTGCACGCGTCAATTTGATATTTAAGTGTTTTGGTCCTGAGGCATCGGCAGTGATATAAGGCAGATTCACATCGGTTTGTTGCGCAGAAGACAACTCAATTTTAGCTTTTTCAGCGGCCTCTTTCAGACGTTGTAAAGCAAGCGGATCGTTGTGTAAATCAATTCCTGAATCTTTTTTGAACTCAGATGCCAGATATTCAATAAGAGCCAAATCAAAATCTTCACCCCCTAGGAAAGTATCACCATTGGTGGCTAATACTTCAAACTGGTGTTCACCATCCACCTCAGCAATTTCAATAATGGAAATATCAAATGTTCCACCGCCCAAATCATAGACCGCAATAACAGAATCACCGCGCTTTTTATCCATCCCATAAGCCAAAGCCGCAGCAGTAGGCTCGTTAATGATCCGTTTCACTTCAAGTCCTGCAATGCGCCCAGCATCTTTTGTGGCTTGTCTTTGGGAGTCATTAAAGTATGCAGGAACGGTAATCACGGCTTCTTTCACCTCTTCACCGAGATAATCTTCAGCTGTCTTTTTCATTTTACGCAACACTTCAGCTGAAATTTGCGGGGGAGCCTTGTCATCTTTATTCACATTCACCCACGCATCACCATTATCTGCTTTAATGATCTTGTAGGGCACCATCTTAATGTCTTTTTGTACTATTTGATCATCAAAGCGACGACCTATCAGGCGCTTAATCGCAAACAAGGTATTGTTAGGATTGGTGACAGCTTGTCGTTTAGCGGCTTGGCCAACGAGAATTTCTCCGTCACTCGTATAGGCAACAATGGATGGGGTAGTACGTTGTCCTTCATTATTTTCAATGACACGAACCTTGTCTCCTTCCATCACTGCTACGCAGGAGTTCGTTGTACCTAAGTCAATTCCGATCATTTTAGCCATGTTAGCATTCACTCCAATTCAGTTGGTCAATATTCAATAATATACATATGGGGATTTAAATATTAATTTCAAGGGATCACTTGTGAAACAAAAAAGCCCTCTAATTTTGCTTGGTCTTTGCAACAATCACCCTTGCTGGCCTAATCACGCGATCATTCAATTTGTATCCTTTCTGAAACACTGTTAATACCGTGTTATCTGAAGCATCTGGCGCTTCTTGAATAGACATCGCTTCATGTTGTTGCGGATCAAATACCTCTCCCAGAGGATCCAATTGCTGAACGTCAAATTTTAACAACACATCAAGGAATAGCTTCATGGTTAATTCAAGCCCTTCATGCATAGCAGCATCACCATGTTTTTCTGCCAATTGCAGCGCTTGTTCCATACTATCCACCACTGGAATCAATGATTGAATCATTTTTTCAAGCCCATAACGATGCGCGTTTGAAACTTCACGCTCCGCACGGCGTCGAACATTTTCTAATTCAGCCACTGCACGGACAGATTTTTCCCAATTTTCATGCGCTTTTTGTTCAGCTAAGGTCAGCTTTTCTTCTAGAGCAAGGTAAGAGGGATGATCTAAAGCCGCGCTACTGGCGTCTAACTCATCCTCATCGTCAAAATGCTCTTCAAGCTCGGGATTGTCAAAAGTTTCATTTTCTTCTTTGAATTTCTTCCAATCTTTTTCAGTTTTTTTGCTCATTCAAGATACTCCAAAATATGATTCCTAATAATGGGGCTTGTTCTATGAAAATCAAGGGCAGAAACCAGACTTTTTATTCTGTTTTTTATTTACACAAATCTCTGCAAAAAGAGTATAATGACCTATTGAACAAACCTGTATGCATCTTTTAGCATACCGCATTGTCCAAATTTCAATATAAAAGGTCTCTCATGAAAAGATGGTCACCCACTTCCTGGTTACAATATTCATATGAACAGGCTGCCAAATATCCTGATGAACAAAAATTGACCCAGGTTTTGGAACAGTTAAGTCAACTTCCCCCGCTCGTCACCAGTGGCGAAATCAAACATCTGAAAAAAGAAATTGCGCGCGCGGGTCGAGGAGAGGCTTTTATTTTGCAAGGTGGCGATTGTGCTGAATCGTTCAAAGATTGTCGATCTGATATCATCACCAACAAACTGAAGATCCTCTTACAAATGAGTCTCGTATTATTGCATGGGATGCATAAACCCATCATTCGGGTCGGACGGATAGCCGGTCAATATGCAAAACCCCGCTCCAGTGATGATGAAACCATCAATGGCGTTACTCTCCCTAGCTACCGAGGAGACTTGGTTAATTTACCTGAATTTAATCTATCCTCAAGACAACCCAATCCCAAACTACTACTCCAAGGCTACAGTTGCGCAGCCATGACTCTTAATTTTATTCGCGCTTTGTTAGACGGGGGATTTGCTGATCTCCATCATCCACAACGATGGGATCTACGTTTTGTTGAACATTCAGCACAAGCGGATGAATATCACTCCATTGTACGATCAATCGCTGATTCACTAGACTTTCTTGAGTCAATCGATGGTATTCGTCATAGCAATTTAAATAAAGTGGACTTTTTTACTTCACATGAAGCACTACATCTTCATTATGAACAAGCCTTAACTCGTCAATTGCATGATGGAAACTGGTATGATCTGTCAACCCATCTTCCGTGGATTGGGATGCGCACTGCAAAAATAAATAGCGCACATCTTGAGTTTTTAAGTGGTATTCAAAACCCTATAGGTATCAAAGTTGGTCCTAGCGCCACCAAAGATTGGTTGATAGAGATCTTGGAAAAGGTGAATCCAGAACGAGAAGAAGGTCGAGTGCTCTTGATCAGTCGACTCGGAGCAAAAGATATCGCAAATCTCCTGCCCCCTCTCATTGAAACTGTAAAAGAGACCAACATCCCTGTCACTTGGTCATGTGATCCCATGCATGGCAATACTGAAACCACTGTGGATGGCATAAAAACCAGGCATTTTGACAATATTTTAAGTGAACTTCGCCAAGCTGTAACCATTCACCGCGAAATGGGTAGCTTTTTAGGTGGGGTACATTTCGAATTAACAGGCGATAATGTCACGGAATGCATCGGCGGTGCCCGAGGGCTTACCGCTAAAGATTTGAAAAACGCCTATCATAGCTTGGTTGATCCTCGTTTAAATTATGAGCAATCTTTAGAAATGGCTATTCAATTAAGCCGGCAATTTAAATGATCTTGAATAAGAGGATAGATCTCAACCCGGGTTACGCTCTGCTACACCCGGGCTACATTTGGGATTATAGACCTACCCAGCGGACGAATTCACTGGTTGATTTGACGGTTACTGAGGGCCTGGTATCAAAATAGAGCGTGAAACTTTTTGGTACGACAGCCTCTGACAAGGCATCGTTAGGTTTCACTTCTTTCAATTGACTGAACGGTACAATTTTCATTTCCGTTTCATAGTAACCCCGCACCATTTTAATCGCAGGGATCACAAACTGAATCGTATTTAAAACATCACTCCCTTGATCCTTGGACGGATTTGGAGCACTTAAAGCCAAGGTTTTGATTTCAGAGTTGGTCAATACAATATACTCTTCATGATTAATTTGTCGACGAAGCATACGACCTAAAGGAGGTTTCGTCTGAAAAATTCGCTTATAATTGTCAGCAGACATCGTAACAACTGGTTCATATTCATCATGTCTGTTATTTCTATTAAGATCCACAAATAGAATATCATCCCGCTTATCATTCTCTTCGACAATAGGTATTGTATTATCCACCACCAAAGGAACTTTTTCTTGTGCTATGGGTTCTGAAGCGTTTCGACAATTTTGAAATTTTGATTTTGCAAACCAGTCATCACTCGGATAATACACGACAAACAATGAGTTATTTTTGATGGTATTGATGATGGTAGACGATAAACTTGGAGGAAGTGCAGGACATCCCCAACTACGCCCAGCCCTACCATATTTTTTAATA
>DAHWEW010000059.1:0-9010 GCA_027326225.1 Legionellaceae bacterium | reverse complement strand
GACAGTAAACTGATGGATATGTCTATCAATCAAATGGAAAAAGTAACATACCACCACAAGGCTTTTTATCCACTTACAGTCCCTGTGACGGCAAGTCCTTCTTGTCTTGCGATTACTATTGCACTTGGAGCCCATTTACCAGAGAAAGATTGGGAACTCATTATAGTGTCAAAGATTGGTTATTCAATTGGGATCATCTTGACGGGTATGAGTGTATATTTTTGTTATCGATATTCTTCTGCCATCCTGAATAAGTTAAAAAGCACAGGAAAAAATGTACTGATGTGCTTGGCATCTTTTATGAACCTTTGTATTGGACTTGAAGTCATCTGGCATGGCGTTACGAAATTAATCCAAGCATAACCATTCTTGTCATCCAACAACATTTGGGACAGAAAGCTAGGGTTCGAAGTGTGACATTTTCTTTTGTATCTATTGGCAATCTGAGTTGGTTTTAAGCTAATATTATGATACAGAGCTATAGAGTTGAGTGAAGCAAGATGGCAGATCCAGGTGATGAACAAGAAAAAAGTGACTCCCCTATTGACAGTGAAAGACAAGAACCAAGTGCATCTTCTGATGATGAGGGGATTGTTGCAGGCGCTGAAGAAACATCTGAATCACCTCCTGCTGATGAAGGGATTGTTGCTGGAGAGGAAGAAACACGTGAATCACCTGCTGTAGAAGAAGAAATTGTTGCAGAAGAGCAAGAAAAAACCGAATCACAAAATGAACAACAGTCTTCAATGGAAGATGATCCTGTTACGTTAATAGAACGGGTTTATCAACTTTGGTGGCATTGGGCTGATTTTGAGCTGTTTATTGTTCGGCCATCTATTGACATCATTTCTCCTCCTTTAATCATTCCTCCAGAGCCCATAGGTAGTGGTTCAGAAGTAGAGTTCGTTTACCCCATCCATG
This sequence comes from Legionellaceae bacterium, assembly GCA_027326225.1. GTDB lineage: Bacteria > Pseudomonadota > Gammaproteobacteria > Legionellales > Legionellaceae > DAHWEW01. The sequence continues at coordinate 8,089 of DAHWEW010000059.1, read as the reverse complement.
ATCATGGTTTCAAACTCAGCACCTCAAAAGCGGAAGATATGTATTTAGCTGGGATGTCCATGTGTAAATTATTTTATACCATTGAAAAAATCATTTTTCTTTTGGTTGAGCGCTTGAAGTCGGGAGGAATCTCAGCTGAGGATGAAGTCCAAGTTGCTTTTGGTGGACATGAATTAGCGCAGCGTAAAGCGTTTGAATCAATCATCAATCTCAGTTATAACGTTGTGGTGACTAATTTTGATCCCGGTAAATGGGGAGAGCTTTATTTACAAATTGTTAAGATTGTTGCAGATAAGGGATATGGTTATCCCTCAGAAGCTCCGCGAGATAAATATCGCAATTTGCACCCAGCAACCCCTTCTGCAAAACGATAAGTTTGACTCTGCTCTAATGTAAGTGATACGTTTATTGAAAGTGATTAAACTTGCACATGAAAAACAGAGTGATATACTCTCCTATGTTGTATCAATTCTTCTAAGACCTAGATAGCAATTACCTTTTTGTATGAAATATCTAGTATAATAACCTATTCAAATGAGGAAGAACCCTATAGTGAACCATCAAAGACCAGTCAATCTTGATTTGGGTAGCTTAAAATACCCTCCCATGGCAATTGCGTCGATTTTGCATCGGATCTCAGGGCTTGTGCTGTTTATCTTATTGCCTGTGATGCTTTATTTTCTTAATTTGTCACTCAATTCAGCGGATTCTTTTCTTTATCTACAAACCCTATTGGCTTTTTCATTTTGTAAGCTCATTTTATGGGCTTTTGGCACAGCGCTTGGTTATCATGTGCTTGCGGGTATTCGCCACATGTTGATGGATATTGGATTTGGAGAGGAAGTATTAACCGCCAGTCGTTCAGCTAATCTCGTGATTGTTCTCGCTATTATTGTGTCAATCATTCTCGGAGTTCGAATATGGTAAGCAACGTGACAAGTCTGACAGGTAATGGACTAAAAGATTGGTTAATTCAGCGAGCCACTGCGGTGTATTTTGCACTCTACTCGTTGTTTCTTCTTGTTTTTTTATGCCTACATCCCGAGTTGCAATTTGCCGAATGGCACGCATTGTTTCATAACTCTTGGTTTCAAGTTGCAACGGTGATTGCTTTATTAAGCATTTCTTTGCATACCTGGATAGGTATTTGGACGGTGACTACAGACTACATTAAATGTACGTTAATTAGGCTATCTATTCAGATGTTTATTGCCTTGCTGCTGATCTGGCAATTTACTTGGGGCATACTGATTATTTGGGGGCAATAATAATGGCAGTTGCACGTAATAAATTTGATGCGGTGATTATTGGTGCTGGTGGAGCTGGCATGCGAGCAGCTTTACAGCTGGCTAATTGTGGACTAAAAGTAGCCATGTTATCCAAGGTATTCCCAACTCGCTCTCATACCGTCTCGGCTCAAGGGGGCATCAATTCGGCCTTAGGAAATGTGCACGAAGATGATTGGCGCTGGCACATGTATGATACGGTGAAAGGCGCTGATTTTATTGGTGATCAAGATTGTATTGAGTATTTGTGTAAAACGGGCCCAGAAGTTGTATATGAGCTTGAACATATGGGTTTACCCTTCTCTCGTATGGATAACGGTAGAATTTACCAGCGTCAGTTTGGTGGCCAATCCCAACATTTCGGCCAAGAACAAGCGGCACGAACCTGTGCTGCGGCAGATAGAACGGGTCATGCCTTACTTCATACCCTTTACCAGCAAAATTTAAAAGCTAAAACCCATGTGTTTAGTGAATGGCTAGCTTTAGATTTTGTCAAAGACAGCAACAATCGTATTGCTGGCGTGACTGCAATGTGCATTGAAACCGGAGAAATTGTTTTTTTCCAATCGCGAATTTGTATTCTGGCTACAGGCGGAGCGGGTCGCATTTACCAGTCAACAACCAACGCTTATATCAATACAGGTGATGGATTTGGTATGGCGCTTCGTGCAGGCCTTCCGTTACAAGACATGGAGATGTGGCAATTTCATCCTACCGGGATTGCAGGCGCAGGTACGTTGGTGACAGAAGGGTGCCGTGGTGAGGGCGGGTATCTCATTAATAAAGACGGTGAACGATTTATGGAGCGTTATGCTCCTCATGATAAAGATTTGGCTTGTCGCGATGTGGTTGCTCGCGCTATTGCTTTAGAGCTTCGAGCTGGAAAAGGCTTTGATCCACAAGGTATAGATCATGTTAAATTAAAATTGGATCACTTAGGCGCTGATTTGATTAAAGCACGTTTACCAGGTATTCGAGAATTGTCTATGAAGTTTGCATCGGTTGATCCGATTGTTGAACCTATTCCTGTTGTGCCTACCTGCCATTATAGCATGGGTGGACTTCCTACCAATATACACAGTCAAGTGCTAACTAAGCATCACGGGAAAGATCAAATCGTTGAAGGTATCTATGCAGTAGGCGAGTGTGCATGTGTATCTGTGCATGGTGCTAATCGGTTGGGTGGTAATTCTTTACTTGATCTCGTTGTATTTGGTCGAGCAGCTGGGTTACATGTTGAACAATTATGGTTATCCAATGAAATGCCTGATATGCCCTATGTATCTGAAGATGAGATTGAAGTATCATTGGCACGCTATCATCGTTGGCAAAATTCTAAAGAGGGTGAAAATCCAGCAGAGATTCATGATGAAATGCAACGCGTGATGCAAGAAGATTTTGGTGTATTTCGAACAGGTGAATTTATGTCCAGTGGGTTACGCCGTTTGGATGAACTTCGTGCTCGATTGGCCCATGCACAATTGCGGGATAAAAGCACTACATTTAATACAGAGCTTGTGACTATGCTTGAGTTAGATAATCTCATGGCTACAGCGTATGCTACAGCAACTTCAGCGCTTGCTCGCACAGAAAGTCGTGGCGCGCATAGTCGTGAAGATTATCCAAAACGAGATGATGCAAATTGGATTAAACATACCTTGTATTTTCAGCATGATGATTCAATCGATTTTCGTGCTGTGAATATGTCACCTATCCATGTCGAGCCATTTGAGCCGAAAGAACGTGTTTACTAAGGGGAGTTGCTATGGCTGATATCAGAAGCATAAGTCTGTCAATCTACCGCTACAATCCTGCAATGGATGCTAAGCCATTCATGAAAGATTACGAGATAGACATCCCGAAAAAATCAGATCCGATGCTGTTAACCCTGCTTGAACGATTAAAAGCTGAACAAGATCCCTCTATTTCATTTCGTCGTTCTTGTCGGGAGGGTGTCTGTGGATCAGATGGCATGAATATCAATGGTACGAACGGACTGGCTTGTATCACTCATATTTCACATTTAAAAACCGACAGAATTGTAATCAGACCTTTACCGGGGTTTCCTGTCATTCGTGATTTGGTTGTAGATATGTCTCAATTTTATCAACAATATGAGCGTATTGAACCTTATTTACAAAATGATACAGTCCCTCCGGCGCGTGAGCGATTACAGTCTCCCGAAGATCGTTCAAAGCTTGATGGTTTATATGAATGTATTTTATGTGCTTGCTGTAGCAGCTCCTGTCCTTCTTATTGGTGGAATCCTGATAAGTTTGTGGGGCCTGCAGGATTATTGCAGGCACGGCGATTTTTAGCTGATAGTCGTGATACTGCTACTGGACAGAGATTAGATAAATTGCAAGATCCATTTAGTGTGTTTCGATGTCGGACGATCATGAATTGCGCAAATGTTTGCCCGAAGGGACTCAATCCAACCAAAGCGATTGGTGAAATACGCAAGCAAATGTTGCAACAAGAAACCTGAGAAAAACCCTCAGTTTTCTGCAAAAAGAAAGCAGCCTGGATTTTTAAACGAGAATCTGGGCTGCTGTCTTTTTGTATACTGCGTGCAGTATAAATAGCAATATTTTTTTGGAGAGAGAGACTGATGAGTGGTAGTAATATGCAGAATGATTGGGACACTTCCTACCTATCTGGTGGAAGTATGGCCTATATTGATGGGTTGTATGAAGATTATTTAGCGGATCCGAATTCGGTACCTTTAGATTGGCAAAGCGCTTTTAAAGCATTGCCAAAAGTGAATGGTCAGGCACAAGACATTTCCCATCGAGATATTCGTGATTATTTTTTGCAAAAGGCTGATAAAAAATCGTCTCCTATTATTGTTTTAGATGCTAAGCAAGCACAAGTCACCCATTTGATTAATGCGTATCGTACTTTGGGTCACCATGCAGCAAGGCTTGATCCGCTCGAGATGGAAGAGAGGGCGCCTGTTCCTGGGCTGGATCTATCTTATCACCATTTATCAGAAAGTGATTTAGATCATGGTTTTTTTATTGGAAATTCCCATAACAAAGAACAGAAATCTTTGCGTGAAATCATTCGATTATTCCGAGAAACCTATTGTGGCAGTATCGGTATTGAATATATGCATATTGCCTCTGATGAAGAAGTTCATTGGTTACAGAGCAAATTGGAGTCCACAGAAAGTAAAGCTATTTTTGCACCTGAAAGAAAACGTGAAATTCTAAGAGAGCTTATTGCTGCTGATGGACTTGAAAGATATCTCGGTACTCGTTATGTAGGGCAAAAACGATTTTCTTTGGAAGGTGGGGACTCTCTTGTTCCAATGATGAAGGAAATCATCAGATTAGGTGGCTATAGTGGTGTGAGAGAAATTGTGATTGGTATGGCTCACCGCGGACGTTTGAATGTGTTGGTCAATGTACTTGGGAAAGCGCCTGATCAATTATTCCAAGAATTTGAAGGTAAAGTGAGTTCCGAACGCACCGGTGATGTGAAATATCATTTGGGTTTTTCCTCTGATTTACGTACGGATTCGGGTGCTATTGTACACGTGGCCTTGGCATTTAATCCTTCTCATCTAGAAATTATTGGCCCAGTGGTACAGGGATCGGCACGATCCCGGTTACGACGACAAAATGATTTGGATAAGAAAGATGCAGTGGTACCTGTTGTTTTGCATGGAGATGCGGCTTTTGCAGGTCAAGGTGTCGTCATGGAAACGTTTAATTTTTCACAAGCACGTGGTTATTGTACAGGTGGGACGGTACATATTGTCATTAATAATCAAATTGGGTTTACCACCAGCAATCCACTTGATGCTCGGTCGACTCTGTATTGCACAGATGTTGCAAAAATGGTACAGGCTCCTATCATTCATGTGAATGGAGATGATCCTGAAGCTGTGGTGTATGCCACGCAAATTGCCTTTGAATATCGCATGAAATTCAAAAGAGATGTTGTGGTTGATCTCGTTTGTTATCGTCGACATGGACACAATGAAGCAGATGAGCCATCCGTGACGCAACCGACGATGTATCAGAAAATCAAATCCATGAAGCCTCTCCGTGAAATTTATGCACAGCAATTGGTAACAGAGGGTTTAACAACCACTAAGCAAGTTGAAGAATGGATTGATAGCTATCGCAATAAATTGGATAAAGGTGAACCTATTGTTGATATCGTGCGAGGAGATTATGAAGGCAAGATAGCAGTGGATTGGACGCCTTATATCAATGCGAGCTGGACTGACAAAGTTGATACAACGGTTGATCAGGTGACCATTCGCTCCTTGTCAGATCAATTGCAGACTTTACCAGAAGGTTATCAGCTGCATTCAGTGGTCAAGAAATTAATGGACGAGCGCGCTAAAATGGCGCTGGATGAACTCCCACTGAATTGGGGATTTGCAGAAACGATGGCTTACGCCACCTTACTCAATGAAGGATATGGGGTTCGTTTATCAGGGCAAGATTGTGGTCGTGGAACATTTGCTCATCGGCATGCAGTCCTTCATGAAGCGGAAACAGGCGAAGTTTATGTACCGCTAGAAGGTTTGGCAAAAGATCGAATGCGCCCTTTTGTAGTGATTGACTCGGTTTTGTCAGAAGAAGCTGTATTGGCCTTTGAATATGGTTTCGCAACCTCTGAGCCATTATCACTAGTGATATGGGAAGCGCAATTTGGTGATTTTGCCAATGGAGCTCAGGTGGTCATTGATCAATTCATCAGTTCGGGTGAACAAAAATGGGGGCGTTTGTGTGGATTGGTGATGATGTTACCACATGGTTACGAAGGCCAAGGTCCTGAACACTCTTCAGCTCGACTTGAGCGGTTTATGCAATTATGTGCTCAACAAAATATTCAAGTCTGTACGCCAACAACACCTGCACAAATATTCCACCTATTACGTCGCCAGTTGATACGTAAATTCCGCAAGCCATTGATCATCATGACGCCTAAGAGCTTATTGCGACATAAAATGGCGGTATCATCGATGGCTGATTTGACGTCTGGTGGATTTCAAATGGTCATTCCAGACAAAACACGGTTGGATCCCTCTCAAGTGACTAAGGTCGTTCTATGCTGTGGGAAAGTCTATTATGACTTGTTGCAAAAACAGTTGGATGATGCCATTGATAACGTTGCCATTGTCCGCATAGAACAATTATATCCCTTTCCAAAAAAATCATTAAGTAAGGAATTGGAAAAATATAAACAAGCCAAAAAAGTCATTTGGTGCCAGGAAGAACCGCAAAATCAGGGAGTGTGGTTTTCATCACAACACAATATGTTAGCTTGTTTACAACCAGGACAAACGTTACAGTATGCTGGTCGTGGCTTTGCAGCTTCACCTGCTGTTGGAAGTCCTTACCTCCATGCGGAACAACAGAAGCAATTGGTTTTGCAGGCATTATTGGATTAATCTCAATTTTAAAAAGGTATCAATATGTCAATTGAAGTTAAAGTACCCTCTTTGCCCGAGTCAGTGGCAGATGCGACAATTGCCGCATGGCATAAAAAAGTTGGAGATAAAGTCAGCCGAGACGAAAATATTCTTGATCTCGAAACGGATAAGGTCGTGCTCGAAGTCCCTTCTCCTGTTGATGGAATATTATCTGAAATGCTGTTTAAAGTAGGGGATACTGTGCATAGAGGCGAACTTCTGGCCCGTATTCGTGAAGGCGATAGCACGACTCATGAGTCAAAAGATCAAAAGAAAGAAGAAACAAAAGAAGAGACTCAAACTGAAGATCAATCAACCAGTCCCGCAGTACGAAGAATGCTTAAAGAGCATGATTTAAATCCAAGCCAAATAAAAGGCACAGGAAAGGAAGGGCGAATCACTAAAGAAGATGTGACAGCCTTTATTGAAGCAGGTCGAGACAAAAAAGCAACCGCTAAAGATGCCACTCAAACGGATAGAAAAAATGCGCCTCAGGTAGCATCGATGCCTCTCGGCTCTCGTGAAGAGCAGAGAGTTCCTATGTCCAGATTACGCGCCAAAGTGGCTGAACGATTGCTTCAAGCTCAGCATAATGCGGCGATGTTAACCACCTTTAATGAAGTTAATTTGAAAGCTGTGATGGATGTGAGAGCTCAATATAAAGATCAGTTTGAGAAGAAACATGGGGTTAAACTCGGATTTATGTCATTTTTTACCAAGGCTGTTGTTGAATCGCTCAAGCGCTTCCCAGCTGTGAATGCGTCTATTGATGGACAGGATATTGTCTATCATGGCTATTATGACATTGGCATAGCCGTTTCCACAGACAGAGGATTGGTGGTGCCAGTGATAAGAGATGCTGATCAACTCTCCATGGCTGAAATTGAACAAAATATCAGTGCTGCAGCAGATAAGGCTCGTCATGGACGATTGACGATGGAAGAGATGCAAGGAGGCACATTTACCATTACCAATGGAGGTGTGTTTGGATCTTTGTTGGCAACTCCCATCATTAATCCACCGCAAACAGGGATTCTTGGGATGCATAAAATCGAAGAGCGCCCTATCGCTGAAAAAGGTCAGGTAGTGATTCGCCCAATGATGTATGTAGCACTATCATATGACCATCGATTGATTGATGGCAAAGATTCGGTGCAGTTTTTGGTTAGTGTGAAGGAACTGTTAGAAGATCCATCACGATTATTACTTAATGTTTAAGGTATCTTGAATGAATTTACATGAATATCAAGCAAAACAATTATTAGCAGGATATGGATTACCTGTTTCTCGAGGCGAAGTCGCCGCTAATGTAGAAGAAGCAATTCATATCGCTGATAAAATGGCGACACCGCGCTGGGTTGTCAAAGCA
>DAHWEW010000058.1:0-9075 GCA_027326225.1 Legionellaceae bacterium | reverse complement strand
CTTCATCATCAATCAAGAACGCCATGAACTAATCGCAGACTTATTACAATTGCCATTTAGAGCAGGACAGCTGGTTTTTACTACACCTACCTTACTGAATTTCCTTCTACAAACCAAAAGACTCAGATTTCAACCCATAGCACATGCCCATCGTCTGGATATTATTCTAGAGTGCATTCAACTTTATCAACAAATATCTTATATACCGATGATATTGACCTCGCTCCTCCCTGCTGAACAACATTTTTTTATCCACACCATGTTAACCAGTAGAGGAAATAAAGATGAATTTCTATCAACGCTACTCAAAACAATTCGACACCCTGAACCTGCCAGAACGATTATGCAACATGAAAACCAAACTCTGCCTAAAACTGACCATCAATTAGCGATGATTGCTCTACGTCATACCAATCAAGACTTATATCATTACTTACTGATGAAAGAGTTTGATTTTTTTAAAGCGTTTGAACGTATCTCCATTGCAAAACAAACCATGCTTTTAAATCATATGATTGAACTCGAAAAAGCACGTACACCCCTCAATGTTTTACAACTCTATAAAATAGCCTTTTATATTCAACAAGTGAATCTACAAAACCCAGGCCATGAGCTTGATTTACAGTTTGATGATCGAACCATTGATACATTGATAGAAGCCGAACAAGTAAGGCTCGCTTTGGCTCAGATGAGTCTTTCTGAAGCACTAGGTAGAAGGGTCAGATTTTTTCTACCAGAACATGAAACCTTACCTATCTCTAACACAATGGGAATTGATTTAGAAAACCCATTTTAAAATTTAACAAATTGGATATAAGAATTTCAACAGTTATAGAAGCATCGCAAAACAGACTTGGGTATTTGAGCCTTTGCTATTCGAAAAACCTGGCGATACGAGTGTTCGACCTTAGTCTAAATTTATATAATTAAAATCCTAGTCCCAGGGTTGGCATTTATCCAATTAGCCACATACTCAATATCGTTATTTTTGCCCACAGCAATGCACCCCCTTGTTGAGTTGGGTAAGTTGTTTAACCAACCAAGCCACCCTGATGACTGGGTTGGCCCATGGATTCCTACATCTCTACCTGTGTATCCTGCAGCTAATTGTTTAGAAGTGGGATAGAGAATTGGAATAAAAACTTTAAATTGAGTGGATTTTCTTGGATGAGCTAATCCATATAAACCAATGGGGGTCTTATTGTCCCCCGCTTTCTTTTTACCCACACCCTTGAATCCGAGTGCTACTTTAAAGGTCTTAATGACAGTGCCACTTTTACAAATATTTAAAATTCTCTTTGTGGTGTGTACGTTGATTCCGTTCAATAAAGGACAAGTAGCAGTACTCGCAAATATAGCCAGAGGAAAAAAAATAGCGGCCATGAAAGAAATTGCTTTTATTTTCATATGAATACGTAAATATTATATTGATTGGGTAATAATTATTCCATAATATTCTCGTTATTCATAGAGTGAGCATATTAAATCCTGATTTCTCGAGTCTAGAATGATGTATTAAATTTTAAACATCACGTTCATTATATTCATTTCAATCCAATCAAACAGAGCTTAGTTGAGAATCTGCATGATTGGCCTTATTCTTCACTACTAATACAATAAAAAAGGGAGTTTTAGACATGCGAGTTAGAATTAGGTTTCCAGTTTTTTTAGTCACGTGCTTAGGATCTGGGGGTATTTTTGCGAATGGATTTACAGCTCAGAGTGGTAATCCAACCTTTGCGACATCAATATCGTTACAGAATTATGTAAACAAAATCTCCACCTACCAGCCAGAAACCCCTGAGCTTCTGGCGCGCCTGCAAAAGAGTATTGATTATTATCGACGGGTCCACATTTTAAAAACCGTTGCCAAAAAATCTTACACGGTGGATTGTATTCCTTTTGCAGAACAACCTGCCCTCATTGACAATCCTAGTAGAGCTGCAGAACTGTTGTCCGAAGAAGAAGCGTATACCAAAGAAAATATTGAAGCCTTAAAAATAGCGGGGAGTAATTTTGACTTTAACCCTGCAACCGAGTGCCCTTTAGGGAGTGTTGCTATTTTACGACCTACAAAAATCATGCTCACGTCTGAAAAGGCTAATACAAAGGTTGCACCTCATGCAACTCCTAGCATTTCTACTTCGACCTATACCTGGGAGCAGGGCTATTCAACTCAAACAGGAGCGTTAGTCTACATCCAAACTCAACAAAACAGTGCTTATTTTATGGGGCCCCAAAATCAAACTGTTTCTCCCTATGCATTTGAAGATCATTCGCTTGATCAATTTTGGCTCACTTCTAATCCATATGTTTCTCCGCTGTATAGTGTTGAGTTTGGTATTATAGCTAGCTCTTATTGGACATATCCTCCTAGTACCAGTATTTTTGTGTTTGCTAGTGTTGATGGTTATGGTAGCAATTCTTGTTATGATTCACCTGCATCTGGCTGCCCTAATTTCACCTTGAACGCCAATACACCTGCCCTTGGTTCCCCTCTTACTAATTTAACTGGAGATTATGTCTTTCAGGTTGCGTATGTGACTCCAAGAGGCAACCCACAGTATGCGCTGACGCTTGTGACGCATAATATATCGCCTCCTACCCCCATACTACTAGGCCATTATTCTGCCAGTGTGTATCCTCCGGGTGTTTCCTTGACATACTTTAGTGCAGGGGCAGAAGTAACTGCCGCTACTGCTCAAAACGGCACTATCATGTATGGCAATTATGCCTATCCCTATTATGGTTATTGTAGTTCTGGCTCCCCTTGTTATCTAGGTATAGGATTGACTACGGAAAATAATAATCCTTTCCCAGCCTACGAATCCTATGTACCGAATTATGGTGTGGTTTGGCATCTTGGTCAGAATCCACCATCGCTCGAGGTTTCTAACAACTAAGTCGTTTTGCCTGGTGATAAAATGATGACCAGGCATTTTTTCATCAATAAAGTTTAGGTTTCAATCAAATGAATACCCAATTCCTATGTCGGCACACACTTGTTGGAAACGGTCGACTAAGGTTTCTGTACCAAATAAACTCACGGGACTGGGATTATAATGAAAAGTCCAATAATTGACGTTGGCTTGGACATGCCACCTCTGCTTGGGTGAGTAGTCTGCGCCCAAAGCAACCATTTGATAACCTGCATTACCTAATTTATAGAGATTGATTATTGTAAGACCCAGGGGAACCCAACTGCGCATGTTGGCATGAAAGGTTTGACCGACGTTGGCATCGGCACTAAGAACAAGTTTTGGTGAAACGGCAAACTGTCCCAATAGACCGACACCATACTGACTGTGCTGATAGGTTTCTGTTAAACCATCAATGAAACGATCACTGCTCGGTATGCCTTTGATTTCATGAAACCAGCGGTGAAAAGCAATCCTTGCATACGGTGTTAGGGAGATATTGTCTCTGCTTTCAAATTGATATCCAAGTTTACCTGCTATGTCGAGAAATGTATTATGTGTTGTAGCATTCGTTTCGTTGCCATTCGCTTGACCTTGATAAGAAGTAGAGCCCACCGCCTCCGTCATTGCGAACTGACCATAGAGAGCCCTCCACGTTTTGGTTAGGGTAGCACCAAAAGAAGGCACGTTACCGCTTTGGCGATATGCATTATTATTTGTTCCTCCTTGGAAATCTTGTGTTTGAACCCCTGCGCGAAGAGTGCCTTGATTGTTCACCGCATAAATGGTTTCTTGCTCTCCTTTTTCAGAAGTGACCTCATTGGGATTCGAGTCAGCGAAGTTAGATCCAAGCCCTAATGTAACTAAACCATATTGGTGTTGTTGAGAAGGAAAAATACCCATCTGTGCCGTATTTTGCCCGCCCAAATTATAATACCCATATTGAATTCCTGCACGTAAATGGAGGTTGGATGCAAAACGATAATCACTGCCTAAACCAATCATCCAGCTCGTTTCTGGGGTTAAATCCCAATGTTGCTCCGTGGTAGTTGCAGAGGGTAGATTGTTAAAATTGTTAACATCGCCATAAATGTTTGGATTGTATTGTGTTCCTATCTGAGCTTCGGCTTTAAGGACCCAGTAAGGGGTAGCTGCCCATTGATTTAATAACCCAATGCCATAAAAAAACGTTCGTAATACATAGGTCGAGCCACCATAAATATAGGTTGGATTGTAAGCCGTGTATCCGCCCGTATCCAATTGATTATGCAAATAATTTCCTAATAGATAAGGTGTTATCACCACGTTCATATGCGGATAAAAACTATACCCTACACTTGCGCCATAAGAGAATGAGATGGAGCTGCCATCCGTTAAGGGCGTACCATTTAATGCACTGTCGGAGTAAGACAAAGTGGACTTGCCAATACTTACCAAAAATTGGCTATAAAGGCGTCCAAAAGTTTTATTGACGCCAATCTGAGTAAAATCACTCATCCCTTGTGCATTATATAAAGGAGTACCTGCATCGCCTGGATGTTCTACATTGTAGCGAAGTTGCTCATAACCTATTTGAGCGTCGACAAAGGCTTGGTTGTTGACAGATGTAATTGCTTCTGTTTGTCCATAAACATTCGTACCAGCAACGATGATTTCCATCGTCAAAAAAAGAATTGTTTTCTTCATCGATCCCCCAAGAAATGTTCCATTATTTTTTAGGCTTGTAACACACCAAAGACTGTAAGCCACAATCTCTGGTTTTATCCCGCAATGGTTTGCACGATATAAAGAAGATACATATCAAACGGTTCGAGACAAGCGATCAAATGGTGAAGCGTGACTGATCAATCTGTAAGATTGAGTTTCTTACAATACAAGCTCAAGAAGTTCGGTCATGGTGCAAAGTCTGCCAGGGATTTTGTGATTAATCCAATATAAAAATGACAAGGAACGTTTTTATCGAGAAAATCTACGCTTACTAGGGCATGTCATCTTGAATGGATTGGCCTGAAGCTCTGAGCGTTTCTTTTTTGAGATAAAATATATCAACTAAGACATTTTTAAAGCTTGTTCTTTTCATCCACTCCATTCCAACTTTTTTTGCAACACGCTTCGAAGCGTCATTTTGATGATGAATAATGGAAATCAACATAGGTATATCAAGTGTGTTAAACACATAGTCTCTAACAGCCACCGCAGCTTCTGTGGCAATTCCTTTCCCCCAATACGGTTCGTCCAAGCGGTAGCCTAACTCAATATATTCATCTCCATCGACCATCTGGTGAATTAATCCGCAAAAACCAATGAGCTTATTTGTTGCTTTCATCACAAGTGCCATCAAGCCGTATTTTTGTTTTTCATGCAATGCGATCCATTCCGGTATTTTCTCTGCAATAATGTCTAAAGTTACCGGCTTTCCATCACCTATATAGCGCATTACATTTGGATTTCTGCAAATTTTAGCAAATGGTTCAATATCATCGATGCAAAAAGGCCTCAAGAAAATTCGGTCTGTCTCAATCATTTTATTCATACTCAGTGCTCATTGTTGACAGTCTATCTTACAATATAGCTAGCCTATACTCACCTATGTGCAACAATCATTTTAATGGATTTCTTATTATCCTTTCTATTCGATGTTATCCTCCCCCATTTTGAATGACCGGCACAAGAAGGCAAGCTCTTAATGAGCGGAGTTGCTACTGCTTTTCTAGGATTCTAAGCCAATATAAATCGCCACTTGATTACTGCCACTATAGGCTTCAAAGTCGCTGATGAAATGACGCCGATATTCTGTATTCGTTTCAAAAAATTCCCATACTCGTTTCCAAGTTTCAATGACTGTAACCGGCATAAGACCTGTACCTTGAAAAACAAGATAGTGACCTGCTTGGATGGTAACAGAACTCAATTGATCTTGTGTATGAGAAGACTCAACACCCGCAGTAACGGTATAAGGACCGTTGGCATCAGAGTCATAGCTTGAATAAACGCCAAAAATATTAGCACTGGTGGCTAATTCACTGTTATAAAATTGCTGCCACAGACTCGGTATTTTCGCTGTTTTTTCATTAAATTCATCTTTATTTTGAGTCCTTACGCAAAATCCGGTCACGATAAAACGCTCGACTTGTTTCACTATGGGTAATATAGACATTTGGGGCACTCCTTAATAAGAAGCCTAGTTTACCGATATAGAGTGACAGTTTGTGTCAGCAGTGAATGGTGATTTACTGCTCTCAAAGACAGGCGTTATGTCAAGAATTGTGAGACCGCTCCAAAATATCCCTCATGTTGTCTTGCCATTCATTTCTTTAGTTTGTATTCTCGAAAATGACCACATTCTTTATATCCCAATTGTCGATAAAGCGTATAACCTTGGTGAGATGCCTGTAAAACAGCAATGTGATAACCGAGATCTTTTGCTCGCTTTAATCGATATTCTTGCATAGCTCTACCGTAGCCTTTTCTCCGTTCAGAAGGAATGGTTGATAACCAATGTAGCCCTGCCACTTGTGCAAAATAGCAGGATAGACCCCTCACTACAGGCTTTCCATCTACATATCCAACATAATATTCAATTGGATCTTCATTGGTTAAAACTGTGGCAACCCACGAAAAATAAGTTTTGAAAGCAGATTCGTCATTGGCAAGTACACATGAAAAATCCCGTAAAGCTGCTTTATCTGTCGCGCGAATAATAGTTAATTTTGGCATAGAAAAAGGGGCATCCTCCCAGGCATCTAAATCAAAATACATGGCACAATTATTTTCTGTATGCTCATAACCATTATTTTCTAAATGTATCGTTAGATCATCTGGTTGATCATGAGGGCTAACCCACCATGAAAATGGGCTATTTTTCTGTTTGAAAAATTCCGTTACTTCTGAAATTTTTTTATCCGCATGTGATGAAGAAAAATCAGCGTCTAGTGCATAATTAAACGTGTCATCTGCTAATCCTGAATTCACCAAAGTAAATCCAGGTACTCTGACTAATTTAATCTGACTTAAATACTCTGCGAAATGAGTCATATGGACATTGAGATTAGCTTCCATTGCTTTGACAAGCTTTTCATGAGACCAATGCTTAGCCATAGGACCGGTGTTTTGAGAGAGGTAATCTTTTTTTCTTCCCGCCCATAGCTTTGCTTTAGCATCAATGTCTTGAACTAACTTGTCTTTTCCAGAAACATAAGAATAAACATCATCCACAAATTGCGCTACCAACTGAATTTTAAGTTGTGCATAATCATGCGCCACATCAGGATGTTGAATCACATAATCTCTGAAGTTGACGTGGCGCCTAATTTGAGGACTTCCCCTTTCATGTAAATGCAAATGAAACCGAATCACTGGATCCTGACGTTTTGTAAAGAAACTCACATGAGGAATCATTTGCCGTCGAATAGGTTCATAACCTAGTTGAGTGAGTTTCTCTGATATCAAGTGAATATCATCTATGTTCTCTAACACCAACATCATATCAATGACAGGCTTTGCTGGCATATCAGGAATACCGGTACTTCCAATGTGATACATTTCTTTTAGACTGTCCCCCAAAGCTTTTTGAATACGATGGGCTTCGCCTTCAAAAATATCAGGCCAATGTTTGTCATAAGGAACAATTTCTATCTTGTCTGGGCTGGTTGATTTAATGTGGTTCACATTCATACTCATTTTCAATACTTCCTGATACTTTGCGTTCACTCTAGATCAAATATGTTCGACAAAAATGAATGGTCTTATAGTATAATCGCTTCTTTTTGAATGAGTAAGCGTTGTAATTCATATGCTAGACGTTCAGCAGTATTTAAAACTCATCCGCTTTCAGTCAAGAGATGTTGATAAACCTACGCTTCATCTACTGAAACAACTTGTACGGGCTCATCTTCAAACTTTTTGTTATCAAAATGCTGATCTATTAGCCCAAGGCTTAAAACCTCGAGCAGAAAGAGTGGTTTGTGATTTTCGTCTTGAAAAAATCTTTGAACAAATGGTCACCTATCAACGCCCTGGATATTGTTTCCAAAATGCAGAACTGTTTGCTTGGGTTTTGACAACACTTGGCTTTAAGATCACCAAGCATTTGGGGAAAACAATCGTTCAATTTAGTGAGCAATTGAAAGAAGGAGAAGTGGCTAAGCTTCCTATCAATCATGAAGTACTCATTGTGGACTTATCAGATGAACCAGAAGGTGTATCACAGCAATGGATTGTTGATGTTGGCTTTTCTAGTCAGAGTTTTAGAGAACCTTTAGCCATTCAATTGTGCGAACAAGAAATCGCTTCTGAAATCTATCGTTTGCATCTCTATGACAACGATAGATATCTTCGCTTAGAAGTGAAAATCAATCAAAGATGGTTTTGTTTGTCTGAAATTGACAGAATGCCTAAGTCAGACATTGAAATCAATGAAGCCCATCAACAGCTGTTTTTGATGGAAAAAACCCCATCGATTTTAACATTCCTAAAGCTTGGAAAGGTCACTGAAGTAAAAAGAAAGGATATTGTATACTTTCCAGAAAACCCTGAGTTAAGATTTTTTAGATCGCTTAGTTCTTTTAAGAAAAAATATATAGTGGTTCCCATATCGCCCGATCTGCAAATGAATCGACATACACTTGCTATAGAATTTACAAGTGAGCACACCTTAAACTATGTTGTTCTTGACCCAGCTTGCAGTAAAACACAAAAATCAACAATAACAGGCAGTATCACGCGAGAGGATCTCTATACATTTGCTGATAAAACACAAATTGATGCGCTTTGGGCAACATTACAAAATGGCACAACAAATGATTTGCAAAGCATCATAGAACCCTATCTTCCCCACATTCTTGCCATCACCGCACAACGAGAGCACACACACAGAAGAATAAGGCAGTTTACGAATATCTCAGACGTTTATACCACAGCGAAAGACAAGTTTAGTGTGGAGCTGGACAACACCTTACCGCTCAGTCCCTCTTAATGTGCGAGACTAGAGCGCCAAATGAATGTCTATACAGTTACGGTCGCTGTTGTTGTGTCTCTAGTCGCTCAGCATGCTTAACTTCTGCTTGACCCGAATGAGCAAGCAGACCTTGTCTTCTTAGAGCAACTCCTGCTGCAGGAGAAAGCAAGGATTCAGAGAAGGCCCTTGCTTTATAAAAAT
>DAHWEW010000057.1:0-9306 GCA_027326225.1 Legionellaceae bacterium | reverse complement strand
TTATGTACGAGATGTTGCTCATGCGAGAGATGGTTTTGCGCCACAAACCAATATTGTTTTGGTGAATGGGGCTAGGGCTGTGATGATGTCAGTATTGAAAACAGGGAAAGCATCCACATTAAACATCATCAATCGTTTGAAGGCTATGTTACCTTTGATTCAAGAAAACATGCCTAAAGCGTTACAGTTAACCACAGCCAATGATCAATCTATCTTTGTGACGGCTGCAATCAAAGGCGTGGTGATGGAAGCCATCACAGCAGGCTTGCTTACGGCATTCATGATCTTACTCTTTTTAGGGAGCATTCGAAGCACTTTTATCATTACCGTATCAATTCCTTTATCCATGCTCGCGTCTTTTTCAATCCTTTCTATGCTTGGGGAAACCATCAATATTATGACGTTAGGAGGACTGGCGCTTGCAGTAGGTATTTTGGTTGATGACGCAACGGTTGCAATTGAGAATATCAATTGGAATTTAGAACAAGGTAAGGAAGTTGAGCCTGCCATCCTTGATGGAGCACAGCAGATTGCAATTCCAGCTTTGGTTTCTACTTTGTGTATTTGTATTGTGTTTATACCCATGTTTTTACTAGGAGGGGTGGCTCAGTATTTGTTCGTACCTTTAGCAGAAGCAGTGGTTTTTGCCATGATGGCGTCCTATCTTTTGTCGCGAACACTGGTGCCTACTATGGCCAAATATTTGTTAAAGGTTCACGATAAAGATAAAAAATCTAAATCATCCAGTTTGTTTGTGAGATTTCATCTCTGGTTTGAACAACAGTTTGAATCATTTCGTCAACAGTATCATGAGCGATTATTATGGACTTTAAATCATAGTAAAGAGTTTATCACTTGGTTTCTTTTAGCCATTATAGTTTCGTTAATATTAGTTTGGCCGTGGTTAGGATCTGATTTTTTTCCTCAAGTAGATACAGGAAACATTAAGATACATGCCAGAGCTCCAACAGGGACACGCGTCGAGGAAAGTGCACGCTTAGCAGAGCATATCAATGCGGTGATTAGACGCATTATTCCGGCCACTCAATTAGAAAATATCATCAACAATGTCGGATTACCAATTAGTGGGATTAATTTAACGTATAGCAATTCAGGCACAGTAGGTCCAGAAGATATTGACACACTCATTTCTTTAACACCCAAACATCGCCCAATAAATGAATATATTTATCGGATCAGAGCGTTATTAAATCAGGAATTTCCAGAGGTGACTTTTTCATTCTTACCTGCAGATATTGTGAATCAAATTCTTAATTTTGGTTTACCTTCTCCTGTTAATATTCAAATTACGGGTTTAAAAGCAAAAGAAAACAATCGCTATGCTCTTTTATTGATCGAGCATTTAAAACATATACCAGGCCTTGCTGATATTCGCATGCAACAAGCGAATAATTATCCTGAATTATTGGTTAAGGCAAATCGGTCATTGGCTCGTGAGTTAGGATTTACGGAGTATGACATCGCATCTAGTATGTTAGTTGCTTTGTCAGGCAGTTTTCAGGTGACTCCTAATTTTTGGGTTGATCCTAAAAATGGGGTTTCATACCCTATTGTCACTCAAACACCTCAATATGCGATGAACTCTTTCCAAACCTTAAAGAATCTTCCGATTACCAACTTAGCGATGGATACTGCACCGCAAATCTTAGGGGCAATGGCAGAGGTCAAACCTTCCAGTTGTCCTGTGGTGGTTTCTCACTACAACGTTCAGCCAGTCATTAATATCTATGCAACGAATAGTGAGAGAAACCTTGGATCAGTCAGCCATGATATAGAAAAAGTTCTTAAGGAAACCAAAAAAGACTTACCCAAAGGATCGCAAGTCTTCTTGCATGGACAAATCGAGACCCAGCATCAAGCATTTTCAGGGTTATACTTTGGCTTGATATTCTCTATTGTATTAATTTACTTTCTCATTGTGATTAATTTTCAATCTTGGCTTGATCCTTTTATTATTATCTCCGCTTTGCCGGCAGCTATTGCCGGCACTGCTTGGATGCTTTTTGTCACTCATACTAGGCTCAGTGTACCTGCACTCACAGGGGCTATTATGTGTATGGGTGTTGCCACATCGAATAGTATTTTAGTGATTAGTTTTGCGAGAATGCATATGCAAGAAGGGAATGATCCATTGACCTCTGCACTTCAGGCAGGATTTTCGCGCCTTCGACCTGTACTGATGACCGCATTGGCTATGATCATTGGCATGTTACCTATGTCCCTTGGTTTAGGCGAAGGGGGCGAACAAAATGCGCCATTAGGGCGAGCTGTGATTGGTGGGTTGTCTTTTGCAACCTTTGCGACTTTATTTTTTGTGCCTGCTGTTTTTTGTTTGATTCATAGTAGGAGAAATGCAAGGCGTTTAGGACAACAAAATGGTGAATAAACTACAACCAAAGTTTCCAAAGCAATTGACACGTAACAAGAAGATGACCCGGGTCTCTTTGGCCAGCATCTTATGTTGTTTGGTATTCGTTCGCATTGGGGATGGCATCTTGCTTCGTCGAGAAACAAATGCCCACTTGATCCCTCTGGTTCATCTGATTAAGGCCGAGCGTGCTCCATTTTCAGAGGTGATTATGTTACCTGGTACGATGCTAGCGTGGCACGAGGCTCCTATTTATGCGCGAACCAATGGGTATGTTAAAGAGTGGTACGTTGATATTGGTTCTCGGGTGAATCAGAATGATTTGCTTGCTCAAATTGAGACCCCAGAATTAGATGCCCAATTACGTCAAGCGGAGGCGGATTTAAACGTTGCAATCGCCCAAAATAAATTGGCACAGACCACAGCCAAACGTTGGGTTCATCTATTAAAAACAGATTCCGTATCTAAACAAGCTACGGATGAAAAGGTTGATACTGCAAAAGCATTGGCAGCAACGGTGGTCTCTATGCGTGCCAATCGTGATAGGTTACGTGAGTTGGTGAGCTTTGAGAAAGTTGTGGCACCATTTACAGGGATAATTTCAGATAGAAGAACAGATATTGGTGCGCTGATTAATTCAGGCAGTATGCCAAATGAACAAAAACCATTGTTTCGCATGGTACAGCTTGATCCCTTGCGCCTGTATGTAAAAATTCCAGAAGCCTATTCTTCTCGGATTAAATCTAAGATGACAGTGAGTGTGGAATTTGGTGAGCATCCAGGAAAAACCTTTCCCGCTCAACTATTAGAAACCGCCCATGCGATTGATCCGAAAACTCGCACCTTATTGGCACAATTTGTTGTACAAAATAAAAAAGGAGAATTATTACCAGGAAGTTATACAGAGGTGATGTTTGCTATGCCTTCTTATCCTGAAGCGGTTCGTTTGCCAGTCAATACCCTTATATTTCGTAAAGAAGGATTGCAGGTCGCTACGTTGGATAAACACAATTGTGTGGTTTTGAAAAACATTACCATTCATCGAGATTTTGGAAATGATGTGGAGATAGTGAGTGGAATACACCCAGGGGAATCTATCATTATTAATCCTTCGGATTCGATCTATCACGGTCAACTGGTAAAGCCGAATGAATAAGGAGCATATGATTATTTGGACAAACAAAGCCATGTTTGCTCTACTGGTTATATTGCTGTATGGGTGTTCATTTGCCCCTAAATACCAACGACCCCCCATGCCAATCCCCACCCAATACAAAGAAACGGGTAAGTGGGTGAGTACAGAACCTTATTTGGTGACAGTAACGGCGAATCAACCCTGGTGGGCACTCTTTCATGACCACACCTTAACTGCTCTTGAACAGAAAGTCACCTGTGATAACAACAATTTAAAAATAGCAGTAGCGAGATACCAAGAAGCTCGAGCCATTGCTGATGTCACACGTTCAGCCATGTACCCCACTATCCAAGGCATAGGTACCATTGCCAAACAAAAAAATTCAGCTACTTTTGTGAGTACAAGTAATGCGCCTCTTTTATACAGTACTTTTCTTTTTACCAGCTACTTAAACTACGAAGTAGATGCTTGGGGACGTGTCAAAAATTCAGTGATTGCTAGTGATAGTCTTTCCAGGGCAAGTGCGTTCGATTTGGCGGCAATCGATTTAAGTTTACATGCTGAGTTAGCCTCGGATTATTACTCACTGCGTGGATATGATGAAGCACAGCATGTGTTGGATAAAACGGTCCAAGCTTATGAAAAAGCCCTGTATTTAACGCGTCAGCGTCATCTAGGAGGGATGGTGGCGGTGGCTGAAGTTGATGAAGCCATCTCGCGCGTGGAAAATGCTAAAACGGCTGCAGCCGACAATAAACTCAAAAGAGCACAATTAGAACATGCTATCGCAATCCTGATAGGAGAAATCCCTGCGAACTTTCATCTTGGGCCTAAAAAGAGTGCATTTCATTACCCTACGGTTTCACCTGATTTGCCCTCAACGCTCTTACTACAAAGACCTGATATCAGCGCCGCAGCACAACGAGTGAGAGCCGCAAATGCTCAAATTGGTGTTGCGAGGGCTGCTTTTTTTCCTGCATTTAACCTCATTGGGCTACTTGGTTTGGAAAGCAGTCAAATATCAAAGCTCTTTTCTTCGCAAAGCTTATTTTGGTCACTGGGTCCTTCAACTGCTTTAACGCTTATTCAACCCGAAATATCGCAAGTGATTTTTGATGGTTTTAAGCTTCAAGCTTTGTTGTACAAAGCAAAAGCGAGTTATTATGAATCAGTCAACGCCTATAAAGAGACCGTATTAACAGCCTTTCGTGAAGTTGAGGATCAATTGGTGGCCATCCATCGTTTAAATCAGGAAAAAGAGACTTCAGCCAAGGCAACTATTGCAGCCATTCGTGCTTTATCTCAAGCCAATCAACAATATCGAGGCGGACTTGTGACTTATCTTGATGTTGTTATTTATGAAGATGCGGCACTTCAATCAGAGCTTTCCTTGATTTCAATCAAAACGCGTCGGCAATTAGCGAGTGTACAGTTGATGAAAGCATTAGGGGGCGGTTGGCAGGAACCTGGGTAAGTAGGACTACTCCCTAAATCACAACTGCTCAAGATAGTAATCAAACACTTCTTTGGCAATCTGGCTCCATGCATAGCGTTGTACACAAATACTTCCTTGTGCCGCTAAATGTTGTCGAAGGGTTGGAGCATCTATTAATCGCTTGATGGCCTTGGCTAGCGCGATGCTATCTTTCGGTGGGACCAGTAAAGCTTCCTGTCCGTCTCTTACCACATTGGTATAACCATCAATCTGACTTGCAATGATAGGGGTGCCTGCTGCCATCGCTTCGGTTAATACCATACCAAAACTTTCGTTGCCAAGAGAGGGGGCACAAAAGAGATCTGCTGTTTGGTAAAGAGCTATCAATTCATCATCACTGACTGTTCCTAGGTAATGCACATCTTTGAGCTCGATGCCATTTAATTCTCTCGGTTGTTCGGTACCTGCCCATTTTGTACCAGCAATGATGAGGCGGAGCATGGGATAATCCTTTTTCAGGATTTGATAAGCTTCCAATAAATAGCGTAAGCCTTTTCGTTTAAATTGAGCGTGTCCGACAAATAGTACATTAAAATACTCTGTATCCATGAGTGGAGAAGTCGGTAATGTCTCAGAAAATTTTTTAAGGTTGACGCCATTGGGGATCACTTTATAGTCATATGGAAAATATTGCTCAATATAAGATTTGGCTGAAAGAGAAACGACAATGCGTCCGCTTAAGCGGTTCAGCCATGGGTTGAATAGGGGTTTAAACAGGCGGTATAGCGGTTGTCCTTTTTCATAATAAGTATGAAAGGTGGCAAATATAGGTGCCTTTTTATAAAAGGGTACGGATAAGCATAGTGGCGGGATTAAAGGTTCTTGAAGATGAATCACATCAGGGGACAAGTCATGCAATATTTTTTGTAAGCGTGGTATCAGCGTTGGTTTTATTAAAATATGGGGGGGAATAGGAAGGGTTTTAGATGCTTTTGGAAACGCTCCAATCTGAATAAAATTTGGAATTTCAGAAGGGGTTAAAGTCTTTGATGAGGCTCCTATAATGTGAACGGTGTTACCCAGTTGGGTGAGTTCAGCAGCCAATTGACACGTATGATTTTTAACGCCACCGGGTATTGCAAAATCATAAGGCGCAACAAATGCAATTTTCATGAAATAACATCCCCTCCTAGGGCTTTATAAAGATTAATTTTCGCAATTTGATAAATCACCATGTGATGCAAATAAGCGATCTCTAAATGATTCAGCTCTTTTTCGGAAAGCAACACGGTATTGAAATCAGATGCCCCTTTTTGATAGGTATTTTTAGCAAGCTTCAATACCAGACGTTTTTCATCCAGCGCTTGTTTAAAATGTTTGGCACTGGCCTCATAATGAGTACAATAGCTGTATTGAGTCTTGACTTCATGTAATGCATTCATCACAGTGATTTGATATTGAATGGCTGCAATGATCTCTTCGCGTTTTCTTAAATCAACCATACGATATAACGTCATATTAAATAGTGGTGCTGTCAGTGTGCCAAAAAAGGTAGATTCTGGATCTTGCATCGCAACGAGACTAGAGGCGATGGTTTGCGTTTGCCAGGCCAATATCCAGCCAATGGAAATTTGCGGAAATACATTTGCCATAGCCACACGAATATTGGCATGTGCACTTGCCACACGCCTTTCTGCGGCAATGATATCTGGTCTACGGCGCAAAAGCTCTGCCGGAACTTCTAAACCCACACTACCTCTCATGTAAGGCACGGGTTTATAAGGCACCAAAAGTCGTTCGAGAACCCCGGGATTGTTGCCAGTTAATCGTTCTATTTTATGCAGGATCATCGTCACAATGGCACTGGTTTCATCGTATTCGGCCTTTTCTGTTTCAATCAATGTCTTTTGTTCAGCGATGTTGATGTAGTTTGATAATCCAGATTGGTAACGGGACTTTAAAGAAGAGAGCACTTTCTGATTAGCAAGGATATTCTGATGGAGAATCTTTTTCTTCGTTTGCGCCTCGCGAAGTTCCAAATAAGAGGATGCAATTTCTGCCTGTAAATGAAGGATGGTAAAGTTTTTTTCAGACAGTTCTGCCTCAAGGTTAGCAGTTGCCCTGTGTCGATTTTCTCTCTGTTTTCCAAAAAGATCAGGTTCTATTGAGGCACTTAAAGCCAGCACTTGGGTGAGATCAAATCCTGTTCCATTAGGCGGTAAAATATCGGCGGATACTTTTGGAAACAATTGAGCATAAGCCACCCTATAATCAGCACGCGCTGCTTCAATGCGAGCTTCAGCTAAAGCCACACTTAAATTTTGCACAGCATCTTGCTCAATGAGATGATTGAGAATAGGGTCGTGAAATTGCCGCCACCAAGCGTGTCTATGTTTGATGGCTCCTGACTGGCCTGGTTCATGCCAGCTTGAAGGAATAGAGGCTTTTGGTGGTTCGTAATTGGGCCCTACCGAACAGCCAGATAGAACAACCATCATTGCTGATAGACATAAGATGGATATTTTATGAAAAAGATCATCGCTCATGAGTCTTTTCTAACAGAAATGGTGACATCAAATTGCTGGCCAGCAACCATATTAGGATATTCCTCCCTATTGAAAGAATACAAAACTTCTTGAACACGGGAGTTAAGCCGTTCCTGAGTAACAATATATTGATCAAGTTGAACAAAGGTTAGCGGTATTTTTAAGTTGTTTTGTTCGTTGCTCATGAGATAGGCGGTCTGTCTTGGATTAAATTGATGAATATCTCGCTCATCGATAGAGACTCGCACCATTATTTTATTAGCATCTCCTAAAAAAAGGATGGGTTGAGACGCATTCACAAATTCATTGGGATGAGCGTTGATTTGAAGAACGATACCATCTTTAGGAGCAACCACGCTAAACTGTTCCATGATCATTTCAGCCTGTTTTAATTGAGCTGTGGCAAGTGCTAATTGATGTCTTGCTTGAATCTCTTTAGACTCACTCATTTCTACTTCATGTACCTTTTCTTGCAACTCAGCTCGACTCAATGCGCGCTTATCTAAACTTTGTAAACGAGCCAATTGGATTTTAAGATGTTGCACTTGTTTTTGTTGAATCGATAACTCATTTTTGGCTTGTTTCAAGGTGATTTCTTGAATGTGAGCGTGATTTTGTGCAATTTTTTTATCGAGTAGAAAAAGGAGTTGTCCCTTTTTGATGGCTTGCCCCACTTTGACTGGTATTTGTTGAATGATGCCTGATTGAAGGGTAGGGATTCTTGTCACATCATTCAAGGAATCAATGATGGCTGGAGCCACAATCGTTTCTATCAGAAGATCTGAACGCGCCTGTTCCAAAGCATGGTTGAGTGTCATTTTTTCGAATATAGAATAGATAAGCCATCCTGCAAAGAGTAATGTTCCTACAGCAAAAGTCATGGTTGTCTTTTTCATGCTAACTCTCGTTGATGAGTGATTTCAAAATGATTGACTCCTTTAAATTCAATGATTTTATGAGCAAAAGGGGTAATACGATGGTCATGCGTACACACTAAAAAAGCACATCCTTCTGTTTTTGCATACTGTTGTATCACAGAAAAAATTAATTCAGCAGTATTTTCATCTAAATTACTGGTGGGTTCATCACATAATATCAACCGTGGTGCACGAATGAGGGCGCGACCGATGGCAATTCTTTGTTTCTGTCCACCTGATAATTGGTCAAGTTTTGAGTGGATATGCATGTCTAGCCCCAAACTTATCATCAATTGTGAGGCCTTTTCTGTGGCGATGTTGGGAGATACGCCATCAATCAATAGTGGTAATGCCAAATTTTCAAGTGCTGTTAACGCAGGTAGTAAATGAAGGTGTTGAAATACAAAACTAATATGAGCAGCTCTAAATGCAACTTTATCTTTTGGATCCATGCGATAGAGATCTTCTCCACAAACCATACAGCTTCCTTCATCGGGAATTAAAATACCGCCTGCTATCATTAATAACGTTGTTTTACCACATCCTGAAGGTCCCACGATCATCCCAATTTCGCTTTGACAGAGATCAAATGAAAAATTGTTTAATACTGGAACATCAGCTTTGGCTAATGGATATTTTTTAGAAATTTGTAAGCATCGCAAAGTTGTTGACACACCTAACTCCAATTAATTCACATCACGACACAAATCCACGGTATCTAAGCGTAACACTTTTAAGACGCTAAAATACGATGCAAGCAAAATGATGAACAGTGTGCCTAATGCGCCAAGACATGCAATACTCCAGGTGAGGTGAAAAGCCACAGTCGTATCATAGAAAATAATCCCAAATAAAAGCGTCAGCAATAGGCCCAACAGATATCC
>DAHWEW010000056.1:0-9337 GCA_027326225.1 Legionellaceae bacterium | reverse complement strand
GATTTCATAGCGATCTTTCGCGATTTCTCGAACAACCAGGGGTTCAATCAATCCTTGTGTTTGAATGGATTGTGCTAAATCAGCAAGCGTATCTTCGTCAAAAGTTTGCCGCGGTTGATATTGGCCGGGTTGAAGACATTCAATCGGTAATTGTTTCAATACAGTTTTCATCATTAGAGAAAGATAACATGCTCATTAAGCATTTGTTAAGCTTTTGATCGTAGAATTGACCACAAAAATAGGTTTTTAATCGACTTTATGAAATCTTCACGAATCTCGGTGGCTTGACCACGGGGTCTACATCCTGTTCATATGGATATCGACTTTGGTCAGTCATTCGATGAATGATTGTGATTATTTTCAATCAGTCGTTTTATTTTTGATGTTTTCAAAAATGTCATAAAGTCGAGTCTTAAGGAACACAATGAAGGCCTTCACCCATCTGTGTAAAAGAGTGAATATCAGCTTGATGAATGATGTCATCACACTCTATTGTAAAGATCCAAATGTGCTAGATGAGATCGCGAAATTTGTATTGGAACAGTCATTTAATGGATTGTTTGGCTTACCATCTCTTGGATATAAAGAGATCGTACATCAGGGAGATCAGGGACATGATGAGTATCATCAGGACACATTTGATCAAGACGTTGAACATTCACATCTGAGGTTTGATAGCACCATCAATGAGACTAAATTTAGAGAGATTGTGAATGAATTAGCTCTGAAAGGGATTGTTGATGAGGATGAAAAAACAAAACTGATGAATGCTTATCATCAATCCAATCTCTTACCCAATCATACTAAATTGAGTAAGATATCTCTAAAATCATCATCGATGTCAGCAAAAACAGGAGTGACCCTTAAAAAATTAGAGCCCCCTGTTCCTGAGCCAGTTGTGATAGAATATTCTCCTGAAGAAGAACGTGTTATCAACGAGTTGGATCATCTTCGTCAGAAAGCTGTAGAGTTTAGCGCGAAGTCAGTTGATGATCCTTGCACTTATTTTCTTGCAGCAGAAACGACACAAGAATTATATAATGCTTTGAAAGCTGCATTAGATACTTATTGTGCGCATAGAACATCATCTCACTATCTGATTTTTAAAGAAACTTGTCGTAGAGCCATTGAAGATGCACGCCCTATTTTGGAAACTCATCGAGGGATGAAGCAAATCCTCGGTAATCTCTTGCTTTTGATTGCTGGGGTAGGGATTATTTATCTCATTATGGGAGCAGTGAATCAGGTTATGACAGGAAAGTTTTTATTTTTCTCGACCGATTCGGCCAATAAACTGGACAGTGTTCAGAACAGTCTATCGAATATCCCTGAGCCAATGGCGGGATAAGGTCATTTTTTCGTTAACACACTATAAAAAAATCCATCCATATTATGTTCGCCTGGTAGGATTTGCCAGCCATGTGGAGTTCTATGTCCGAATGCTTGATCTTCTGTGATGCATTGACAATCTGATTGATTTTCTACAAATTGTGCGATTTGTTGTTCGTTTTCTAAAGGGATCACGGAACAGGTTGCATAGACTAAGATGCCCCCTGGCTTTAAAAGTGGCCAAAGTGCTCTGAGTATGCCTTGTTGTATCGTAGTGACAGCTAGAATCTCTTCTTCTTTTCTGAGTAACTTAATATCCGGATGTCGCCGAATGACGCCTGTGGCGGAGCAGGGTGCATCAAGCAGGATGCGATCAAATAATTTCCCATCCCACCAATCTTGTGGTTTTAAAGCATCTCCTTCAAGCAAGGTTGCTTGTAAGCGTAAACGAGTTAAATTGTCTTGGATGCGCTGGATCCGTTTGCTATCAATATCTATTGCTAGACAGGCAGATAGCTGAGGTTCTGATTCTAATATATGACAGGTCTTGCCGCCAGGTGCGGCACAGGCATCAAGAACTCTTTGCCCTGATTTTAATTGAAGAAGAGAAGCCGCTAGCTGGGCTGCCTCATCTTGGACGGATACTTTGCCAGTCATAAAACCAGGTAAGTCTTGAACATGACAGGGTTTGGTGATGACAATTCCTTGCTTTGAATCATTGAGAGGCATCGCGTCAATTTGGGCCTCTGCCAAATCGGTTAAATACGCGTCAAGAGTGGTTTGGCGCTGATTCACCCGAAGACTCATGGGTGGATGGATATCATTCGCTTTTAAAATGTCTTGCCAATGCAGAGGCCAAGATGTTTGCATCTGGTGAATAAACCATTCTGGGTGTCCGTAAATGAAAGTCGGATGATTTTCTAAATGCGCCAATAATTGTTCTTTGTCTCGACAATAGGTGCGTAATGTTGCATTAACCAAACCTTTGGCCCAAGATCTTTTTATTTTTCCAAGGAGTGCAACAGTTTCTTTTACTACGGCATAATCAGGGATCCGTAGATAATGAAGTTGATAAATGCCAAGCATCAAACAAAGCCACACATCTATTGTTTTTGGCCTTTTGCTTAATAAACTATCCATCATCAGAGCCAGGCGAAAATAATGTCGACAAACCCCAAAACACAATTCTTTGGTTAATGGAGAATGCGATTCATTGGGCGGCATCAATACCGATAGAGGCAATTGATCTTGTAATAATCGCGTGAGGATTTGTAATGCTTGTAATCGTTCGTTTTTTTTCATTGTAAGCGGACATGAAGATATTGATTGCTTTTTCCTGAGTGAAACCAATCTTCTGATGACATGGCCCGAGATCCTGGGAATTGCAAATATTTTATCAATAAAGCACCTTCAAGCGTTCCAACTAGGATGCCCTTTTTATCTATGGAAAGGATAGTTCCTGGTGGTTCTTTGTAAGTGTCAGGAATGACGATGGCATCAAATATACGCAGAGTTGAATCATTGATTTTTGTGTGAGCAATTGGCCAGGGATGAAAAGCGCGTATTTGACGAGCAATGATTTCAGCAGGTTGTTGCCAATTGATCAAAGCATCATTTTTGAGGATTTTGGGAGCATAAGTAGCCAAATTCTCATTTTGGACTTCGGGTTTTGTCTCGCCGTTAGACAGATCATCTAGAGTTTTTAACAAAGGAGATATTGCCAAATCAGCCAAACAATCATGTAATTCACCTGCTGTTTGTTGACCAATTTGACAAGTTACCTTTTGCAGAATGGGACCTGTATCGAGCCCTTGTTCCATTTGCATGATGGTTACGCCGGTGTGTTCATCTCCATGTAAAATGGCTTGCTGAATAGGAGATGCTCCTCGCCATCTCGGTAAAAGAGACGCATGGACATTGATGCATCCAAAACGAGGAAGATGAAGCACGCTTTGGGGAAGTATTAGCCCATAAGCAATGACCACCATCACATCTGGTGTGAAAGATGCCAGTTCATCGATTGATTTTTGTTCTTTGAAATGCAAAGGTTGTCGCACTGGAAGGTGATGAGATAAGGCCCATTCTTTGACTGGCGAAGCTTGCAGTTTTTGTCCACGGCCAGCAGGTCTGTCTGGTTGTGTATATACGGCTACTAATTGATGTTTTGAGTCAAGAAGCGCGTTGAGGCAGGGGAGTGCAAATGAGGGAGTCCCAGCAAAAATGATCTTCATGACTTCTTGTCTTGTTGGCGTTTGTACTTATCTACTTTTTTTCTGGCCATTGCCCGCTTCATTGGCGAGAGCAAATCTACGAATAATTTTCCATTCAGATGATCGATTTCGTGTTGAAAACACTCTGCAAGTAACCCTTCGGCGGACATTTCAAACGGGGAACCTGTTCTATCGAGAGCCTTGATGGTGACTTTGTGAGCACGTATAACGGTATCAAAAGCGCCAGGTACAGATAAGCATCCCTCTTGATATTCAATCTCGCCATCAGTAGATATAATTTCAGGATTGATTAAGACGAGTTGTTGAGTTTTATCTCCAATCACATCGACCACTGATAGCTGCAAGTTGATCCCAATCTGTGGAGCAGCAAGACCTACTCCATTTGCATCGTACATGGTGTCAAACATATCTTCGATTAAGGTTTGTAACTCATCATCAAAGGTTGTCACGGGGCTTGAGACAAGCCGAAGACGGGGATCGGGTAGGTAAATAATCTTGCGAATAGTCATGTTTGGTCTGTTTTCAATCAATAAAGGCGTGCTATTATCGCCAATATTAGGTGCTTCTGGCAAGATGCAAGTATGATATGAATGGAAAGTTTGATGTTCACGAAACCACTTATTGGCAAGTGGTCGTGATAAAAGTCGATGATCTTGTAAACGAAGGAATGTTCAATGCGATACGTGTCAAATGGGATGAAGTGGGGAGTGACTCTTTTCCTTTTATGGGTGATGGCAACCGCAGGTCATGCCTTGACGCTTCGATCGGATGCCCCTGCTCGCTACGTGGTTCAACCTGGTGATACATTATGGCAAATTGCCAATCGTTATTTGATTCATCCATGGGAATGGAAAACATTGTGGCATGCTAATCCACAAATAAAAAATCCCGATAGGTTATATCCAGGTGCCGTGATTGTCCTGCGCTATCATCAAC
Source organism: Legionellaceae bacterium (assembly GCA_027326225.1). Lineage (GTDB taxonomy): Bacteria > Pseudomonadota > Gammaproteobacteria > Legionellales > Legionellaceae > DAHWEW01. Next base: position 4,841 of record DAHWEW010000056.1, on the reverse strand, counting down.
AAAAACCGTATCTTACTGTGTTGTCGAATGGCATCGTTAAATTATCTCCTCATGTTCGAACCAGTCAGGAAGAAGCCATCCAATCTATTCCTCTGAATGATATCAAGCCTTTTTTAAATGGACTCTTAGTGTTAGATAGAAATACCTTACAAAACGCTCCTTTTGTCATTGCTTTCATGACAGAACACTTGCTGGGTGGTCAGGGAGATGAAGTGTATGTCAAAAATCTGTGTCCAAATGTTGCTGATATCCCTCATGGAGAGACTGTGACTTATGGGATATATAGAGCCTGTGGTAGATATTATGATCCGGCCAATAAAAGGCTATTAGGTTATAAAGCTTCATTAGTTGGCTATGCCGAATTAGAGCATCCGGGCGATCCTGCGACCATATTGATCACAGATATTGTTGAAGGAGTGCGTTTGAATGATAAGGTCATGCCTAATAATCACCCTGATTTTGATTTGTACTTTGAACCTAGAACACCTGATGTGCCTGTACATGGCGATATTATTGATGTGGCAGGGGATTTTACTCAAGGGGCGGTGGGTCTAGGTGTTGTGATTGACAGAGGGCAAGATGCTAATATTCAAAATGGAGATGTATTAGCGGTTTTTAGTAAGCCAAGATTGGTTAAAAATAACGCTTATCGTTATGATAAAAAGCCACCTTGTCAGTTGCCCTGTGTTGAAATTCCCCCCGAAAGAATTGGGGAAATTATGATATTTCGTACGTTTACCCACACCAGTCTTGGCTTGGTTGTGCGGTCTATTCGTGCCATTACCCGATTTGATACGGTGACTAACCCATGAACAATAAACCTTATCTTCTTGCATTAAACCGGATCAGTTCTATTGGACCTCGGACTGTTGCCAAGTTATTAGGGCGTTGGCCTCACTTGGAAGAGTTGTTTCGCTTAACAGTGGTTGATATGAAACGATTTGGTTTGCCAGAAAGATTGGCACAAGCGATTGTTTCTTTTGATCTTCATCTGGTGGAAATAGATTTACAATGGGAAGAAGCCAGCAACCATTTTTTAATCACCCTAGATGATGAACGCTATCCTTATCTATTGCGAGAAATCCATGATCCGCCTCCAGTCCTCTATGCGATAGGTGAGTTGTCTGCTTTTCTGCAGCCCACAGTGGCTATGGTCGGGACTCGTAAGCCTTCAGTAACAGGTAGTGAAACCGCTTGGCGTTTTGCGTTTGAACTGGCAAGTCAACATATCACAATTGTCAGTGGTTTGGCTTTAGGGATTGATGCGAAGGTACATCTTGGCACAATTGCGGCTTTAGGGCAGACAATTGCGGTACTCGGTACGGGGATAGATTGTATTTATCCACGTCAACATAAAGATCTTGCTGCCAAAATAACTGAAAAAGGCTTGTTATTGAGTGAATTTCCATTACAAAGTCCTCCAATTGCTGGACATTTTCCACGCAGAAATCGTATAATAAGTGGTTTGTCATTATCCACATTGGTTGTTGAGGCAGCAATTCGTAGCGGATCTTTGATAACAGCACGCTTGGCGTGCGAACAAAATCGTGATGTGTTTGCCATTCCTGGGTCTATTTGTAATCCCCAAGCAAGAGGCTGCCATCACTTGTTGCAAGAAGGTGCTAAGTTGGTCACATCTAGTCAAGATATCTTGGAAGAATTACGTATGAGCGATCATTTAGTCGGATTGGAGTTAGAAGATACCCTTGCAAGTCAGAATGAAAACCTAGTAAAGTTCATTGGTTTTGAAGTAACGAGTATTGATCAAATTATTGCTCGTTGTGGTTTAAGTGTAGAAAGGGTGGCTTGTGACTTGGCTGAATTAGAAATACAGGGTATGGTAAAAGCCGTGCCCGGCGGCTACATGAGGTGTATGGTATGAAAGATAATTTATTCGAAATGCTATTAAATTTATTTGAGAAGACATTATCTCAGCTCAAAAAAGAACATGCATCAGTGAATAAGGCTGACGTTGATCCATCAACGCTTGTTGATGACAAAACATCACTACAATCAGATTTGGCATTCATCCGATCCAAAAGTTACGATGCTATCCGGGTGTTTACACAGGATGAGCAAATGAAACTAACCAAGGCAAGTTACCAGTTTCTCATGAGACTTTCCTCCTTGGGCATTATCTCTTCAGATGTTCTTGAATTGGTTATCAATCAATTGGTTCTGTCTGAGTCTCGTTTTGTGACCTTACAGGAAACAAAATGGACTATTCGTAGTATACTTGCAACAAACTTGGATGCTCAGCAACTTGCTTTTCTTGATCTTGTGCTCTATCACAAAGAAGATGCGCTCTCGTTGCATTAAACATAGAAAAGGTTAAATACATGGGTAAGTACCTGGTTATCGTGGAATCCCCAGCTAAAGCAAAAACGATTCAAAAATATCTGGGTGGTGATTATGAGGTCCTTGCCTCATATGGGCATGTTCGTGATTTATTACCAAGCAAAGGTTCTGTCGATCCGGACAGGCAATTTGCTATGGCCTATAGTCCTATTGAAAAAAATGCTCGTCACATTGAATTGATCGCTAAAACCCTTAAAAAATCAGATGCTCTCTTGCTTGCGACGGACCCTGATCGCGAAGGAGAGGCTATTTCTTGGCATGTTTTTGAGTTGATGAAAGCTCGCAATTTGCTTAAAGATAAAGAGGTTGCGCGCATTGTTTTCAATGAAATAACCAAATCAGCCATCCAAGAAGCCATTAACAATCCTCGAGCGATATCGATGGATCAGGTGAATGCGCAACAAGCTAGACGAGCCCTAGATTATTTGGTCGGATTCAACCTGTCGCCATTGTTGTGGAAAAAAATCAGGCGTGGCTTGTCAGCGGGTCGTGTGCAGAGCCCTGCATTAAGACTTATTGTTGAGCGTGAGGAAGAAATTGAACGGTTTGTTCCTAGGGAATATTGGAAGTTGATTGCAGACTGTCAGTCAAAAGCGTCACGATTTGAGGCACGTTTGACGCATTACAACCATGAGAAATTACAGCAATTTACGGTGACAGCAGGAGAGACTGCGCACTCTATCAAAGACACGCTGCTCAAAGAAGCAAAAGGCATTCTCCTTGTTGATAACATTGAAAAGAAAGAACGCAAGCGCTATCCATCCCCTCCTTTTATCACCTCAACTTTGCAACAAGAAGCTGCAAGAAAATTAGGGTTTACTGCACGAAAGACCATGATGGTTGCTCAGCAATTGTATGAAGGAATCGACATAGGCTCAGGGACAATGGGTTTGATCTCTTATATGCGTACAGACTCAGTGCACCTAGCATCAGAGGCTGTTGAAGAGATTAGATCCTATATTTGTGAACGATATGGCAAAGAAAATTGTGCCAAAACTGTGCGGATTTATAAAACAAAATCAAAAAATGCACAAGAAGCACATGAAGCCATTCGTCCCACTTCTATCAAACGCAATCCAGATATGGTAGAGCGTTCGCTAACAGCGGATCAATTTAAGCTCTATAGTTTGATATGGAAACGTACGCTCGCATGCCAAATGGCCGAAGCACTGATGGATACGGTCGCTGTGGATTTAAGCTGTGGTTCTGGAAATATGTTTCGAGCGAATGGCTCAACCATTACGTTTCCTGGATTTCTGACTGTATATGAAGAAGGGCTTGATGATTCAAAAGAAGAGGATCAACAAAGCATTATTCTACCAACACTTGCTGTTGGGGATAAAGTGGACTTGCTTGATATTCAAGCTAACCAGCATTTTACCGAACCCCCTCCGCGTTACTCAGAAGCTTCTCTAGTGAAAGCATTGGAAGAGTTTGATATTGGCCGTCCATCCACTTATGCTTCTATTATTCATACTTTACTCCAACGAGAATATGTTATCGTTGATAAGAAGCGGTTTTTACCAACAGATGTAGGTCGTATTGTCAGTCATTTTTTAACGGATTATTTTACCCGATATGTTGATTATCAATTCACGGCTCAACTTGAAGATACATTGGATGCCATTGCTCGGGGTGAACGGGAGTGGATCCCTGTTTTAGAGCAATTCTGGCAACCTTTTATTCAACAAATTCACACCATTGATGAACAAGTGCAACGTAAAGATGTGACCACCAAAGCATTGGATGAAAAATGTCCTAAATGCGATAAACCTCTCGCTATCCGCTTAGGAAAACGAGGACGGTTTGTTGGTTGTACAGCTTATCCTGACTGTGATTACACCAAAGATCTGAATACACCTTCAGGTGAAAATGCAGAGCCTGAGATTGTTTCGGGGAGGACATGCCCGCTGTGTCAAGGTGCCTTACACATCAAAACAGGTCGATATGGTCGTTTTGTAGGCTGCAGTCATTATCCTCAATGTAAATTTATCGAACCATTAGAGAAGCCGGCTGATACGGGTGTAACCTGTCCAAAATGTCATGATTCTACAATCCTAAAACGCAAGTCTCGTAAAGGAAAAATCTTTTATTCTTGTGGGAGTTATCCAAAATGCGACTATGCTCTTTGGAATGAGCCATTGGATAAACCATGTCCTAAGTGTGCATGGCCAATACTTACCGTGAAAGAAACGAAACGTTCGGGTCGGCAAATCATTTGTCCACGTGAAGGTTGCGATTATTCTCTGAGTGAGTAAACTCCTATTGACACAATGTAGAAAGCGGTATCACAATATCAAAAGTAATCGTAAAAAAGCGGCTAAATGCTAAGGAGCAGTAATAATGTCAGAAAAAGTACGTGGTACAGTTAAATGGTTTAATGAAAGCAAAGGTTTTGGTTTCATCGAAAGTAATGGTAAAGATTATTTTGTACATTTCAGTGCCATCCAAGGAAGCGGGTTTAAAACGCTCAAAGAAGGGTC